>QILK01000233.1 GCA_003233345.1 Gammaproteobacteria bacterium
GCCGGGGTAAATTAACTTAGGGTGGTTATGCTTTTAAACAGCGCCCCTCTTATAACCGTCAGCCACAAGATTTTTTCCAGGCCAACAACGTACCGTTGTAACTGTTCTGGAAAAAACTTCTGACTGCCGGTTGAGGGGCTTCCATTGAATTGCCAACTATAGGTCTTGTAGCCCGGACTTCGCGTAGCGAACGCCGGGGAAAAAGAATCGCCTTCTTAACCGTTAAATACAACTAAAATCCTATACCCCTTTGTCAGAGGACCCTTTGGCATATCCTGCTTTACTCTTGTCTTCCTGTACGTTTCCCCGGCGTTCGCTGCGCGAAGTCCGCGCTACCTATTTTATACTCGCCTAGTCTCTGGGCGAAGGCTAGGCTACTGGCTAACTGCTGGGTATACTAATAACAACAACATTTGTTGCTCGATGACTTTGCTTCGTGCCATGATAAGGGAATATTGTCTTTATCTATATTAATAACAGGAAACGTTGCATGTCAGCAAACGAGAATTCGATAAAATATTCACTTGCACTAAACCGTATTACTAGCCTGGGCCCCCAGACCTATAAACTATTGATCAACCACTTTAAAGACAGCCCTTCGGTATTTCGCGCGTCCGGCCAGGATTTGGACAAGCTCAATATTAATAAAAATATTCAACAGAAAATACTAAATCCTGAATGGGATTCTATTCAAACCGATCTTGAGTGGTTGACCTTGGAAAAAAACTTTATCGTTACCCTTGAGAGTGACCAGTATCCAACCTTGTTAAAGGCCATCGATAACCCACCGCCTGTTCTCTATATTCACGGAAATCCTGAATGCATTCATTCCATCCAGCTAGCCATTGTCGGTAGCAGAACGCCTTCGGCTACTGGAAAAGAAAATGCGTTCAGGTTTGCACAATCACTAGCACAATCGGCCATCACCATCACTAGCGGGCTGGCCTATGGGATAGATGGCGCAGCACATTCAGGCGCTTTGCATGTTGGTGGCTCGACTATCGCGGTAATGGGTTCAGGGCTTGACCGGGTCTATCCTGGCAACCATAAAGCACTTGCTCACCAGATCGCAGAATCGGGCGCACTGGTTTCCGAATTCCCAATTAATACTCCCCCGGTCGCAGAAAATTTTCCCCGTCGTAACCGTATTATTAGCGGTCTAAGCACCGGTTGCCTGGTCGTTGAAGCAGCGCTAAAAAGCGGCTCACTGATTACCGCCCATCATGCATTGGAACAAGGCCGCGAAGTGTTTGCGCTACCCGGCTCTATCCACAACCCGTTAGCAAAGGGTTGTCACCGACTCATAAAAGACGGTGCAAAACTTGTGGAAACATCTGCGGATATTATCGAAGAACTCGGTAATTTGTTAGGCGCACAAAAAATAAATGCAAGTACTGATGATCCGGTTGATGTCGAACCGGCGCTGGCAGCGGATCACAAGCTAGTTCTCGATCAGATGGGTTATGATCGGGCGAGTATCGATATGCTGGTGTCGAGAACGCCATACAATGCAGAAGAAATATCGTCTATGTTACTCATACTAGAACTGGACGGAAAAATAAAATCAGATAGAGGCGGTTACTATGTACGTATACCCCAACAGTTAAACTAATTTAAACTTTATTTAAAATCATTCAGGTTTAAAAACATTCGGGTAATTAGACATCAATAGCCATACTCATAATAACGGATTAGCAACACCCAAGTGTATTCTTTTTTCGCTTAATTGTGGTAGCATAAAGTATAAATAATAATTATTGAAATGGCGCTTGAGATATAAGCTACATTTACACAATAAAACTTTGATCGCCAAAAGATCGTTAAATTTGGTTGATTTTTATTTTAAGATTCAATAGTTTATATTAAACTGAAGGAATCTATATGAAAGAAAATGCGATAGATGTTTTGATGTATTTGTTTAAAAACTATATTGATGGTGAGCTTGAATACATTCCTGATAGGGAGTCTTTGCAAGTAGAGTTGCAAGAAGCTGGCTTTGCAAATTCTGAGATCAACTCGGCTTTCAATTGGTTGGACGAACTCGCTAATGGCAAGCCTGCTGCTGGCGACTATCTATCGCAAAAAACGTCTATCCGCCTTTATACACAAGCAGAAATGGCTGTACTGGATAGCGAATGTCGAGGGTTTTTGCTCTATCTGGAGCAGGCTAATATTTTACCTGCTGAAGTCAGGGAAATCATTATTGATCGAGTAATGGCTTTGGAAAACTCAGAAATTGATCTTGATGAATTAAAATGGGTCATTGTTATGGTGCTATTTAATCAGCCTGGCCAAAATAACCACTATGATTGGCTCGAAAATCTGGTCTTCGAAGAAAATCAGCATATCGTGCACTAAATAATTAACTCATTGAATATTATATTTATTTTTAAGAAATTCAGTCATCATTCTAAAGATATTTCAATCACTCAAATTCCAACTTGACCTAATATAATTTTATTTAGTTGAAAAACCCTATTAATTTCAGGATAGTATAACACTAGTAAAATCATTGGCTGAAAGCTAATATTCAATTCTTATCTGGGGTAAATATAGTTACCAAATGTTATGGAAAAAAGTCTGGTTATAGTTGAATCTCCCGCGAAAGCGAAAACCATCCAAAAATACTTGGGCAAAGGCTTCGAGGTATTGGCATCGTATGGACATATAAGAGACCTTCAGGCAAAAAATGGTGCGGTTGACCCGGAAAACAATTTTGAAATGCATTACGCGATATCCGACGAAAAGCATGAAGAGCAATTTAACAAAATTGCCAAAGCCGTCGCCAAAGTCGATAACCTATATCTGGCAACTGACCCTGACCGCGAAGGCGAAGCCATCGCTTGGCATCTCTATGAATTACTAAAAGAACGGGACTTATTAAAAGAAAAATATGTCACCCGAGTAGTTTTTCATGAAATAACCAAACGTGCTATTCAGGATGCAGTCAAAAATCCGCGCGATATTTTGATGGATCTGGTCGATGCACAATTGGCAAGACGTGCGCTTGATCATCTAATTGGCTTTAAACTATCACCGGTTCTATGGAGCAAAATACGCATTAGAAACCTTTCTGCCGGAAGGGTCCAAAGTCCCGCATTAAGATTGATTGTCGAACGCGAACAGGAAATAGCCAAATTCCAGCCGAAAGAATACTGGAGCATCGAATCAGACTTACAGGTAGAAGGCCAGGATTTCAAGGCAAAGCTTAACCGTTATCAAGGCGAAAAGCTTAGCCAGTTTACCATTAACAATAGCAAACAAGCGCATGAAGTTGGTGATGATCTAACAGCAAAAGCCAATGGTAAACTGCTGATTGAAAAGATCGAAAAGAAAAAACGCAAACGTAATCCGCCGCCGCCATTTATCACCTCAACACTACAGCAGGAAGCTTCCCGAAAACTTGGGTTTGGTGCTCAGCGAACAATGATTACCGCACAACAGCTTTATGAAGGTATCGATATTGGTGGGGAAACCGTTGGTTTGATCTCTTATATGCGTACTGACTCTGTTAACCTCGCCCAGGAAGCACTGGACGAAATCCGTCGGCTTATCGCCGATAAATACGGTGCTGAGAATGTACCAGCTGATATTCGCACATTTAAAAATAAAACTAAAAATGCTCAGGAAGCTCACGAAGCCATTCGCCCAACATCGGTGGAGCGGATTCCGGTAGATTTAAAAAAGGCATTATCCCGCGACCAGCTCAAGTTATATGAGTTAATATGGAAACGAACGATTGCCTGTCAAATGATTCACGCGACGATTGATACCGTGGGTATTGACCTGTCGGCAGGAGATGACTCGAATTTGTTTAGAGCAAACGGCTCTACTATCGCGATTCCAGGTTTTATGACAGTCTATCAAGAATCCTTTGATGATTCTGACAAAAAAGGCAAAGAGGCCAGTAACGAAAACAAGGGCTTGCTACCCCCCATGGAAGAAGGCCAGCTAATTGATCTGCTAAAAATCAGGCCCGAGCAACATTTTACCGAGCCCCCTCCCCGATACTCAGAAGCCAGTCTGGTTAAGGCGCTTGAAGAATATGGTATTGGACGACCGTCCACCTACGCACAAATTATTAATACATTGCAGTCGCGCAATTATGCAAAACAGGAAAAAAAGCGGTTCCATCCAACCATGGTTGGAAAAATGGTTATTAAATTTCTGACGGAGCATTTTACCAAGTATGTTGATTATGATTTTACCGCACATCTCGAAGAAGAGCTTAACGAAATATCGCGCGGGGAACGTAAATGGATCCCGGTGATGGAAGATTTTTGGAATCCGCTAAAAGAATTAATCGAAACTAAAACCGAAACTGTCAAGGACGCAACGCTTGATGAAAAATGTCCAAAGTGCGATACACCCTTGACGATCAAGAATGGTAAAAATGGTTTGTTTATTGGCTGCACAGGGTATCCCGATTGTAGCTATACCCGTAATATCA
This sequence comes from Gammaproteobacteria bacterium, assembly GCA_003233345.1. Taxonomy (GTDB): domain Bacteria; phylum Pseudomonadota; class Gammaproteobacteria; order SZUA-21; family SZUA-21; genus SZUA-21. Next base: position 4,451 of record QILK01000233.1, read on the forward strand.
ACTTGACCGAACACCAGGAAAATGAAACCCAGGTGCTCGAAGGCCAGAAGTGTCCTCAATGTGAGTCCAATCTGATAATCCGACAAGGTCCCTATGGAAAATTTATCGGTTGCAGTAGCTATCCTGAATGTAAATACTTGAAACCCATTCAAGAACCGGGTGATGAAACAGATGTTAAGTGTCCCGAATGCAAAAAAGGTGACATGCTAAAAAGAAGATCAAAAAAAGGTAAGATATTTTTTTCCTGTTCCCGCTATCCTGATTGCAAATATGCCGTGTGGAACAAGCCTATTAACGAACCCTGCCCTGAATGTAAATGGCCAATGATGACGGTGAAAAAAACGAAACGTTCTGGCAGCAAAAAATTATGCGAAAAATGCAAATACTCTGAACCTTATGACCCAGATGAAGAAGATAGCGATGGTAACGAGAACGAAGTAAACACGCTAGCTTCAAAATAACCGATAAAAATCATTTTTTAATTATTCATTTACACTTTAATCTATACATTTTACGGAATTTTTTATGACTAATACTTTTGTAGCAGTATTGATGGGCTCTGATTCTGATTTGCCTGTTATGCAAAACACACTGGATATACTCGGCCAGCTCGATATCCCTTATGAAGTCAGGGTCACCTCTGCACATCGCACACCGAATGAAACACACCATTATGTTCGTGATGCTGATCAACGAGGTTGTCAAGTATTCATAGCCGCCGCTGGCTTGGCCGCTCATCTGGCTGGAACGGTCGCGGGCTTAACGCTAAAACCGGTTATCGGTATCCCCCTAAACGCCGCATTACAAGGCTTAGACTCACTATTGGCAACAGTACAAATGCCAGGCGGCATACCCGTTGCCTGTGTCGCGATCGGAAAACCCGGGGCCGTTAATGCCGCTTATCTGGCGGCACAAATTATGGCAACGGCAAACCCGGCGATAATGGATCGCCTACGCAAAGACAGACAACAGAAAGCAGATAATGTCATCGCTAAAAACAAGGCGCTTCAGGAGAGTCTTGCGCGAGACTCACGACAAGATTAGATTGTTGTGCAAAACCATGTTTTCCGTTTAACGGCTTATTTATTAAAAATGAGCAGCGTCATTGCCTACCCGACTGAATCAGTATACGGGCTCGGCTGTGACCCGTTTAACGCGACCGCTGTTGCCAGAATACTGGATCTAAAACAGCGCTCCATTGATAAAGGCTTTATTGTCATTGGCAGCAAAATCGAACATTTGTTGCCCTTTGTTAACAACCCGGAAACAGCCTTTACCGCGACCGTTTTAGCAAGCTGGCCGGGGCCCTATACCTGGATATGTAACGCTCATCCGAAACTGCCTGGCTGGATCTCGGGCTATCGATCAACAGTCGCGTTGCGTTTAACTTCACACCCCATCGCCAAGGCAATATGCGATGAGTACAATTCAGCCATTATTTCAACCAGCGCTAATAAAACTGGGCAACGTAGTGCCAGGGATGCTTTGCAAACGCAGCTGATTTTTGGCAACAACCTGGACGTTATAATAAAAGGCGATACCGGCGGACAGGATAATCCAACTGAAATCAGGTCGGCCGCAACGGGTGAGCTGATGCGTTTATCATAAGCGGGCAATCGTCACGATTCTATTTTTTGCCATTGCCTGAATCAGGTAAGACCAAGCAGGCAAAAATAGAAAAATTAAACAGGATCTTAAGTTTATGTCAGAGCAAAAAACAGCCTTAATTGAACACTACCTCTTGTCGCTTCAGGACAATATCTGCAAAGCAATAGAAACTGAAGATACACAGACAGTGTTTACCGAAGAAAACTGGGATCGAGAATCCGGTGGTGGTGGCGGCCGAACCCGGGTTTTAAGCAATGGCAAATACTTTGAACAAGCGGGAATCAATTTTTCACATGTCACTGGTGCAGCGTTACCGGCATCTGCCACGGCTCACCGGCCCGAACTCGCTGGCCGAAATTTTGATGCACTGGGTGTATCGTTAGTGATCCATCCGCACAACCCGTATGTGCCAACGACACACGCGAATATTCGTTACTTTCAAGCCAGTAAACCCGGAGAGTCCCCAATTTGGTGGTTTGGTGGTGGTTTCGACCTCACGCCTTATTATCCGTTTGAGGAGGACTGCATACACTGGCACAGCATTGCCAAGCAAGCTTGCGACCCGTTTGGAAACGACGTCTATACACGTTATAAAAAGTGGTGCGACGAGTATTTTTATTTAAAGCATCGTAAAGAAGCCCGAGGTATCGGTGGCCTTTTTTTTGACGACCTTAATGAATGGGGTTTTGACAAATGTTTTGAATTTATGCAAAGCATTGGCAACCATTTTGTTAACGCTTACACGCCAATCGTTAAAAAAAGGAAAGACATGGCTTATACCGATCGAGAAAGGCAGTTTCAACTCTACCGACGTGGACGATATGTCGAATTTAATTTAATCTATGATCGCGGGACGCTGTTTGGATTGCAGACGGGTGGGCGTACTGAGTCCATTTTAATGTCACTACCACCATTGACTGCCTGGCGATATAACTGGAAACCTGAATCGGATTCGGCGGAGTCAAAAATTTATGATGCGATAAAACCACGTGACTGGCTATCGGCCTAGTGATATAACTTTATCATGCCTGAGTTACCCGCACTATTTATCGAACGACTAAAACAGCTTATTCCGCCCAATGATTTCGACAGCTGCCTCGCTTCATTTTTTTTACCTAAAGCTGTTTGCTTTCGTGTCCATCATATCCTCGGCAACACAGCAGACACCATTCGCAACCTTGAGCAATCAGACTATGCCTATACAAATATCAGCGGATTTACCGATGTATTTACCCTTCACGACGATCAAAAAACCGCGTTGACCCAATCGGCGCTACTGGAATCTGGGAAAATCTATATTCAAAATGTTTCCAGTATGCTGCCTGTTCTTGCCCTCGATGGTTCAGATCAAGATTGGATTCTAGATATGACCGCCGCGCCAGGTGGTAAGACGATCTTAATCGCAGACATTCTCAAAAACAGAGGACGCATATCTGCTGTCGAAGCTGTCAAACATCGGTTTCACCGTTTACAATCGATGCTAAAAAAATACAGTGTCAACAATGTCACCTGCTATTTAAAAGACAGCAAACGGTTATGGCATTCTTGTAAAGAAAAATTTGATAAAATTCTACTCGACGCACCCTGCTCTTCAGAATCGCGCTTCCGGGCTGACCAACCCAAAACCTATCGGTATTGGAGTATAAAAAAAATTAACGAGATGAACCGAAAGCAAAAGCAACTACTCTATTCAGCAGTCCAGTGTCTAAAACCGGGGGGTGAGATAATTTATTGCACCTGCTCATTTGCACCGGAGGAAAATGAAATGGTTATCGATCACGTGTTAAAAAAATTTCCAGGCACATTAACTGTCAGTAAAATTAATGAAAAACTGGTAACATGCGGCAATTTTTCCCTGCAAAAAGGAATCACCCACTGGGCGAATCGTGATCTCAATCCGTTAGTATCACGTGCGTGGCGCATTCTACCCGATACTGTCGCTAACGGTTTTTTTCTATGCAAACTTAAAAAAACCGCAAAAGAAGCGCCAGATCAAACATTATTCAGCGAGTAGCTTATTGACAATTCGCAATACTGATTTTGATGACCAGTCAATCGCCCCAAAAACGGCATAGCGAATTTTGCCATTCTTATCTAAAATATAGCTGGTAGGAAAAGCATAAACTTTCCAACGAGTGAGTGCCGCTCCGTCCAAGTCAAGTAAAATAGTAAAATCCACTGATACACTTTCTTTTAAAAACTTTCTAATGATTGCCGGTTTCTCGCCCATATTGACCGCTAGAATTTTAAAGGGTTGACCTATAAGCAAATCACTTAGTTTTTGCATTGAGGGCATTTCATGTACACACGGAGGGCACCAGCTCGCCCAAAAATTAACTAACAACACCTGCCCCTTTAACGACTTAATATTCACGTTTATGTTATCTAACGCCGGCAAATTCAACGGCAGCGTATCAAATTTTCCTTGATAGGGGATCAATATTCTATCTTTATAGACGACTTCCTGACGACGACTGTTTTTTGGCGGCCGTTCTTTTTTGACTGCTTTTTTTACCTCCAGCTTTTTATCTATCTGGTACCGACTGAGGATTTGTACCGTTTTGGTTACCAGGGTTGCCATTTTTGCTGCCACCCTGATTTCAGTTTCAGTTGCATCCGGTCGATAGTAGAAGCGGTCTCGAATACCGGGTATCACCCAGGTGAAAATATTGCTGCCGTTGCTGCTCAATGCCTTTACCGCCGATTTTAATTTCCAGAACCAGGGTGAGTTCTTTGGCTGCACCATCATGATGACAAGATTAGTTTGCTTAACGATCTCTTCAAATACACCATCTGCACCGGGTTCAGGGGTTTTTGAATAATACTTGCCGCTTATCAGAATGGCGCCAAGCAGCTTACGATCCGTTTTAGCGTTTACACGCTTCGCTGATTGTTGTTGCCATTGGCGCGCCCCCTTTAATAAAGCGATGACACCTAGACCGCTTGAAATCAACACTATTTTTTTTCCGGAATCCACCTGAATTTTTTCGATTAACAAGGCAACGTGTTGCGGCAAAAACTGTTTGATACTACTAGATGTTTTGGCAACAAAATAAGCGCTATGCAAGTCTGCCAAATACACATCCGTACCCATAGAAGCGATATTGGCCGCGATCTCTTTTTGCTGCCTGTCGAGGCCATTTTCCGATGGAAGCCAGATAATCGCAATACCAGTACCGGGCTTGCGGGCAGGTGATTTATACCCTTCCACCGATACCTCGACATCCGCGCTCAACTCATAGACCTTATCCAGTTTTTTGGCACAAACCAGTCCGGCAATAGAAAACACGCCCAGAAACACCACTAGACACCAAAGCAAGCGCAACCGACAATTAGGATTATTAGTACAATTCATTGATTTTTAAATATTCTTTCATTGTTAAACTTATTGTACCTGATAGAACCGTATATCGAGCAGCAAAACCCGTTTTATTATAATCAAGTAGCCCGGACTTCGCGCAGCGAACGCCGGGGGAAAGAAATATAGTTCGAAATTCAATTAAAATAGGCGTATGCGCAAGGCGGTCGGTCGCTAACTAAGACACGGAAGAATAGGATGTTCGTTCTCCCGGCGTTCGCTACGCGAAGTCCGGGCTACTCGAAAAATGATAGCATTTTTCGGGGTCAGTTTTTTGGCTAACGATGTCAATTTAATAGACTCAATTCACGGCAAATCCGCTTTGGCAGGTACTAACTGGATAGTCTATGTCGATTATCGACTGTGGTTTGAGCTAGGCAAAAAAAAACCCTGCCGGTGGGCGGCAGGGATAAATAGCGCTTGTTAGCGCCGGAGGAGTCATAAAAGCATGAAAATGGTCACGTTCTTTTATATTGGTAATGCAAAAAATAAAACAACGCTAAATCCTATTAACTCTAGCGACCAATTTCATATATTCTTGAGTAAATAAATAAAAAGAATTGTTTATAATAATGCAAGGCGTATGCCAAACGCAGACTGGTTCACGTTGGCGGGGGAATCATCTAACCCAGTGTATCTGAGTGAATTATTTTTGGGTGGCCATGAATTTTTTGTGGATTAAATTTTCGAATAACCCTTGCTTCGTTGACTAGTTGAGCCAGGGTTGCCGGGGGGAAGGGTTGCTTGTGTAGCGGTAAATACGACAAAACAGTGTGGCGTTTTAATATGCGAAAATAGCCTGCATTAGTCAGATAAGGCGAGGTCAACTGCAATCCGGTTTGTAATTGTGATAACGCACCTGATATTTTCCTGCTCATCAATAACTGACCATAGACCAAGCTTAACAATGCATAATGTTTTGCATCTTTTTCCGTTTTTAAGAGTAATTCCAACTCGTGGGTTAAGCCGCCTTTAGTAGAGAATCGAACAACAACTTCAGCAAGATTTATATAAAATAAATTCTGATTGCTTAAAACCGCCTGCCGATGTTCTGATGTTATTTGTTCTAGAAGTTGATTGGCTTGTGTTTGAGTTAGTGGGTCAGCATGCCAGTCGGCCATATCAAATTTTATGAGCACTGGCTAATATTTTCCACTTCGCTCGCCAACTTGATAATTTTGGTAGCTTTTGGCTTATTATCTTTGATAAACAAGACTAATATTTTTCTAACAGCCTCATCGAAAGCAATAACAGTCTTTTGAAAATCTCCGCGACCGTGCTTTAAACGAATATCATAGCGTTTTCGAGCAATGACTGTTTTTCCATTGTTTTTGGAAATATCCAATTCTAATGACACCAAGACTTCATCTTTTGCTGCACCGGATTCATACACCAGACGTTCAAATTTTACTATGCGCCCTCTTAATATATAATCTACTTCACGGGAAGCATTATAACGAACAACCTTGGTCGCAAAGTTTGCCTGGCCCAGATAATTATAAATACGTTGTTGAACCAGTTCAGTTGGCGGTGCTGACCAGTAATGATAATGGTGCTTAATGATCTCTAGTGGCGTTTTAGCATAGGACAATAGTATGTGCGTATCATTACGCAAGGCATTGGCATCAAGACGATCAATGCCCAGCACACCCTTTAAAACAGGCGTGTTAAGCTTAAAGGCCGGAGGCGTCTCCGGCAAATTATAATAGCGGTCAGTGGTTTTTTCCCGCTGATCGCGGGTCTCTGAAGACCCAATACAGCCATTTAAACCGATTGATATACCCACAACAATAATTAATTTTGTCAAGTTAGTCTTCATTACCGTTTATATACACCACGCTCTTTGGGCGACTTTCCACCTATGAGTAGTCCTGGATTCTGCCGTATTTTATGACTGAATTCATTAAAATTCCTAGTTGTCTGCTCAATATTATACACGATGGAATTGATTCGGCTGGAAATCGTTTCCAGTGATTTTCGCATAGAAATAACCGATTGCTTGATGCCTCTTTTGTTTTCAGTGACTAATTCATCCATTTTTTTCATCAAACTGGCCAATTTTCCACTAAATTGCTTTAGATCGGAAGAAGCGGTATTGATGTTTCCTAATAGTTCTTTAACGCTCGCCTGATTATCCTTTCCCAAAAAGACCTTCATGTCTTCAACACCTTGATTCAAATTTAATATCAATTTATTAGTGTTTTCTGCCAGCATAGGAATTTGTACCGACAATCCGTCGCCAATTTTATCAATTTGCTTGTTTAAGTTTTCCAGTAACGGTCGTATCTTTTCGTTCGAAACTAATTTAACTTCCTTGGCCACATCGTTCATCATGGTCATAAAACTGGTTTCACTTTGACCTTCTTGCAAATATTCAGAATTCGCTTTGAGGTTGGTCTTGCTTTTGACCTCTTTGATATCTATTTGTTGCTCGGCAAGCATATTAGGGGCAACGATTTGCGGTATGCTTTTACTGGGAATCACCCAGCCTTTTTTTATTTCGGCACGTATACGGAACCGGGTTTCTTTATTCGGATAAATAGGATCAATTGCCTTGACGGTACCAATTCGGTAACCACCGTAAGTGATTTTTGTTCCCACCTTTATACCGGTTATATTCTTGAAGACAAAATAATACTGGTCTGTATCTTCCTGGTCTGCTGCTAAAGAATATAAAATAAACAGCAAAAAGAGTCCAACCGAAGAAACAAATATTCCCACGACTAGATAATTAACATTTTCACGTCTCATAACATAACCAACCACATTGTGACTTTTTGATTCCGCATACCCCGTAGTTTGCCACAGGGTAATTGATTTATGTACCTCAACCTAGTAACCGAAAGCATCAGGATCGTCATCTTTTTCTCCCAGCAAGCGTCGCAAATAAGCCTCTGGGTCAATCTCTTCCTGACGTGGTCGTCGATTTAACAGATCCTGAATTCTTTTGTTTGTGGACTGCTTAACTTCGTCAACCGTACCCGTCATCAGTATCTCGCCCTGATCCAGAATAGTAATTCTGTCAGCAATTTTAAATGCACTTTCCAATTCATGGGTGACCACAACAATCGTCATACCCATATCAGCCCGCATGTTTAAAATCAGATCATCCAATTCTGCAGCGACCACCGGATCCAGACCTGCCGATGGTTCATCAAAAAACAACAGCTTTGGATCCATGACAATCGCCCGCGCCAATGCCGCCCTTTTTATCATACCACCGGATAGTTCTGATGGCATCAAATCCTCAAAATTGGCCAAGTTAACAACTTCAAGTTTCATCCTGGCCATAATACGCATGGTATTTTCGTCTAATTTGGTATGCTCTTTTAATGGCATACACACATTTTCTCCAACCGTCAAAGACCGGAGTAATGCACCACTTTGAAATGAAACACCCATATCCTTACGTAAATCATACATCTCAATCTCTGACAATGTGGTTATATCCCGACCCAGTATTTCAATCGTTCCTGAGGTCGGCGGGTTTAAGCCGAGTATATATCGCATTAACGTACTTTTACCGGATCCACTGCCACCCATAATCACCATGATTTCTTCAGGCACGATATCGAGACTGACATTATTCAATATCTGCTTTTTGCCATAGTGGGTGACCAGATTTTTGACGCTGACCGCCGGACCCGTGTGACTTCCACGACTGCTCATGTCAGCGTACCGATATTTAAAAAATAGGTGAAAATCATATCAGCGACAACGATACAACTGATCGAAAGTACGACCGATCTTGTTGTTGAGCGACCAACACCCTCGGCACCACTACCAACCTGGAAACCGTTACTGACACCGACCAGTGCAATGATAATAGCAAATACCGATGCCTTAATTAGCCCCTGATGAATATCATCAGGTTTTAGCGCTTCGAATGTACGCTGTATATAAACATCCAGCGGCATATCAATTTCAGTACCAGTGAATAGAGCACTACCCATTATCCCCATAAAATCACCGACGATGGTCAGCAACGGCACAGAAATCATCATCCCCACTAACACCGGTGCGGCCAGATGGCGTACCGGGTTAATACCGATTACTCGCAGCGCATCCAGTTCCTGCGATTCATTCATGGTACCAATGCGCGCGGTAATGGCTGAGCCAGAACGTCCGGCAACCAAAATACCAACGATTAGCGGCGCAAACTCCCGAGTAACCGATTGTGCCACCAGGTCGACTACCCATAATTCCTGCCCAAACTGTTTTAAAGTAGCGATCCCCTGAATAGACAACATAACACCAACGGCCAAACACAACACCGAAACGATCAGTAAGGCATTGACACCAATTTCACGCACTTCCTTAAAAACCGCAGCGACACGTACAGGTTGCTTGCGCCTGAATCCGGTTAGCACCCAATAGACGCATTCAACAAACAACACCATCACATAGCCTAACTCTTCGATACCAGCAGCAAAACGTTTGCCAATATTTTCTAAAAATATTGCACTGCGTTGTATTATGTTGCCTGAAAGTTTTTCTTTAGCTGCCATTAAGGTACTCATTGATAGACAAATACATTGGGAAGATCTGGTCGAGGTGGGCCAATTTCAATACCCTGACAGCGGCGTCACTTGAATTAAGCAAACAGAAGTCAAGCCCATTCGTTCTGGCCAGCTTATACCCTTCTACCAGACTAGCTACGCCGGAACTATCAATATATTCAACCTGTGACAGATCAACGAGCACATTGTGCTTTTTACCTAAAAATTTTAATATCTGTTTGCGTGCAGCGGGTGAAAAGTGCAAGTCCACTTCACCTTTTAAGGTGATAATTGTATATTTCTCTTCAGTTGTTACTTCATATTCCATCACACACCTTCCCGATGAGGTAGCTTTTTACTCATTTCAACAATGTTACCCTTTTTATCAGGTCTTTCGATATACTCGACCGTATCCATTACTTGCTGCATTAAATGTACACCTAAACCACCTGGGCGAATATCCGACAAATCGCGTGATTTGATTAAACTTCTATCACAAGGTGGCGCAGAATCTGTCAACCTAAAAACCAGGCGATCCGATCTATCCAATACTTCCAGAATGACTTCGCCAACACATTCTTGGCCATAGGCATGCTGAATAATATTCATACAGGCTTCATTAACGGCGAGAACCATGCCCTCTACATCTTGAGTAGTATAGCCATACATACCCGCCACTGAACAGATAACGGCTCTGATTAATTTCAACCGATCTGAGCACGATGGAAACCGAAGCTCTATGACTTTGGTATCAATATTCATTGTTGTCCACAATCCATCAATATAAACGTAATATCATCGTCGACGACTAATTCCTTACCTGCTAAAACGGCATTAAGGATCGCATCCAAGCGATTTTCAGCGCTTATCGTATGTTTGTCAGCGATAATCCTTTTTAACTTTTCCAGACCCAGCATCGTGCCATCTTCCAACTTGTATTCGGATATGCCATCGGTAAACGCGTACAACGACATTCCATCTAATTTAAAGCTAAATTGCTTGAATTTCCAGTCAGAAACGATGCCTAATGGCAACGCCTGCGCCGGTAGTTCAATTATTTTACTGTTGTTAACCAAAAATGCGGGTAAATGTCCGGCATTAATGATATCAACCCGATCTGATTCCGGATCATAGACCCCAGCCACCATAGTGACAAACATGCCGCGAACCGCGTTTTCACATATCTCGCTGTTAAGAATAGTCATTAGCTTGGCAAGCGAATCAACCTGTTTTGCCATACAATGAAACAGGCTACATGTTTTTGCCATCAATAACGCCGCTGTAATGCCTTTTCCAGACACATCGGCAATATTAAAAAACACTTTTCCATTAGCAACCCGGAAAAAATCGTAAAAATCTCCGGATAACGTTTTAGCTGGAATATTAAACCCGTATACCGGTACCGATACCGATACCCTGTCAGCTTGCGGCAACAAACTTTGCTGAACCTCTTGGGCAATGGTCATCTCCTGGTTTAATTTTTCTGCGTATCGATTACGGTCTTCCAGTGCCTTGTTAAGCTCCCAGGTTAATTGCTGATATGTCTGGTTTTCGTCAGCAAGGGTCACCTGGCATTGTCGCAATACTTCTTCATAATCAACTTCCGATTTAACGCGCAACCCCAGTGCCTGACCCGCAACTTCGACTTCATTGGGTAAATTTTCCAGGACGTCATTAACAACATCTTGTTGCAAACCCAGATTTTCTTTGGCCAACCGCCGGGTATTTTCCAGTACTAATTTTTTATCGTCTGCAGTATACACAGCGGTTATCCAGTCAGCACATTCTAGGAGTTGGCAAATTTTGATAATTTCCGGTTCAATTTCATCCATTGCGTGGTAATGATGATGCCCCAGCGGGATACTCAGCTCCTTTGGAAGTTTCCAGGAATCCGCCAATATTCTGTTAACTTCATCATGCGTTTGACCGAAGTGCAGCTTTTCCATTTCAATGCGTTTTAGTGGATCAGCCACACGAAGTTCTTGCCAATGTTTGCCCTTGTCTTGGTAATAGTGCAGTAGTACAAGTAAACCAAAATCCTGCAATAAACCTGCGGTAAAGCACTGGTCGGGATCAACCTTGCATAGCGGTGCCAGCATTTTTGCCGCCACCGCTCTCCTTAATGCATCTTCCCAATAAGCAGTCGTATCCAAACCTTCGATGCGCTTTTTACCCAGCATGTTTTTGACCGAGACACATAACACCAGATTCCGAAGTGCATCAAAACCAACGATAACCAGCGCGTGTTTGATACTGGAAATTTCTTTTGCCAATCCATAAAAAGGTGAATTGACGATTCGAATCAACTCTGCGGATAATACCGGGTGAGTATTAATAATCTGGCCTAGCTGGTTTGGTTTCACTCCCGGTTTTGAGCAGAGATCCATTATATCCAGCGCCGCTTTGGGTGGAGAGGGTAAATCTGCTAATCTGATTGTGGAAATTGCTCGCTCAGCTGTCATTTTTTTCTACCGGTTATTTTAATCAATCGTTACGGAATAACCTGATATTAGAAGCAAAAATTGGGCAAACTAATGCTGCTTTAGTAATAAATCTCTGTCTGCAAAGCCGATCACAATGCGCCGCCGCAGCTGCTGCCGGCCCCAGCCGTGCAAGCAAAGCAATGACCGGCGGTACGAATTGGGTGATTGTCCAACTGAGAAATATCCAGATCAGAAATATGCCATTTTATATTCGCAGAAGTTTTCAGTGCCAACCCCAGCATCTGATTAAAATCACAGTCGTAGACATAGCCATTCCAATCAATACTAATCATATTACGACACATCACCTTGGTAAGGTTACTCTGATGGTGATTTTTTTTAAGTAAATCCATATAATCGTCAAACTGATTTTTTGAAACTAAAAGACTACCGAAACGTTGAATAGGCATATTCGCCAAAGTATAAAGATGATTGAAAACGATACCCCACTCTTGCATAAGATGTGCTTTGTAGGTTTTTTCCAGTTCAATTTGCTCTGGCGGTAACGCCGGATCCTGCGGATTATACATTAGGTTAAGCACCAATCCTGAACCCGGTTTACCATATCCAAGCTGATTTAATCTTTTAAGTGCTTTGATACTTTTTTCAAAAACACCGCTACCACGTTGCTTATCGACATTTGATTTTAAGTAACACGGTAATGAAGCGACAATCTCGACACCCTGTTCGCGCAAAAAATCGGCTAGATTTTCTTGCCCATCCTCTTCGAGCACGGTCAGGTTACAACGATCGATAATATGTACATCAAGTGCTTTTGCTGCGCTGACCAGATAGCGAAAATCAGGATTTAATTCGGGGGCACCGCCGGTTAGATCCAATACGCCAATGCCTGTTCGTTCCAATATTTGCAATAAAAGGTCGATATGCTCGCGCGCCATAATCTCCTTGCGATTTGGGCCGGCATTGACGTGACAGTGTATACACTGCTGATTGCATAAATAACCCAGGTTAACCTGTAAAATTTCCACTGCCTTACGTTTTAACGATGGAAATTCGATTTTTTTTAATAATGGAAATGTATCTCGCATACCTAAACCGCCGCTCGTCTGAATGTCTTCTTTAAATCACTAGAGACATGTATTGTAGTCTCATTTGACCGTAAACAGTGAATTTTGTTCCTGCTATAACCCTAACAATCACTGTCGACGACAAGCAATTTACGACTATTTCAGCTACCCCTTATATTTATCAACCCGATTCATATATACTGAATTCAGAGACAGTTCTAGCATCAGATATAAACAGCGGTTATTTAATCATCCATCGGAGCAACTAAATATGAGAAATATAGATACCGGGTATTGCCGATATCCTCTATCTCGCATGCGCAGAATGCGTCGTAACGATTTTTCACGTCGACTTATGCGCGAGCATACCGTCACCGTTGATGATCTGATTTACCCGGTTTTTGTCCTCGATGGACACAACAAGATAGAAGCTATTGACTCGATGCCCGGCATTGAACGACTGTCAATTGATAAGTTGCTAATCGAAGCCGAAGCACTGGCTAAATTGGGCATTCCAGCTATTGCCCTTTTTCCAGTCACGCCCGAATCACATAAATCAATTGATGCGGCGGAAGCTTATAATCCTCAAGGAATCGTCCAGAGGGCCACGCAAGCACTTAAAAAAAACATACCTGAGCTTGGCGTCATTACCGATGTGGCGTTGGACCCGTTTACATCCCACGGCCAGGACGGACTAGTGGATGCTAATGGTTATGTTATGAATGATGAAACTGTTGCTATTTTGCGCAAACAAGCCTTGTCTCACGCAGAGGCCGGTGCCGATATCGTTGCACCCTCTGATATGATGGATGGACGAATCGGCGCTATTCGCAGTATTCTTGAGAAAAATGGGCATATTAATACCCGTATACTTGCCTATTCAGCCAAATACGCCTCCAGTTATTACGGCCCTTTTAGAGATGCGGTAGGTTCGGCGGCAAACCTTGCAGGTGGAAACAAGGTCAGTTACCAGATGGATCCGGCCAATACCGATGAGGCGTTATGGGAAGTATCACAAGATCTGGAAGAAGGGGCCGATATGGTGATGATTAAGCCGGGTATGCCTTATCTTGATATTGTCCGCAGGGTTAAAGAGCAATTTGGCGCACCCACTTATGTGTATCAGGTCAGTGGTGAATATGCCATGCATATGGCAGCGATCCAAAATGGATGGCTAGACGAAAAACAGACAATACTGGAATCCCTATTAGGTTTTAAACGCGCCGGTGCCGATGGAATTCTAACTTATTTTGCTAAACGCGTTGCCACTTGGTTAAAACCGGGCACATCCTGATCGATTAATATTGATCAGTGACTGAATACTTAATCGATAAGTGGATACCAACAATCGCCAATAATACCGGCGTCCTACTAATTTAAACTACAGAATCAGGTAATGAAAAAATATAAACACAAGGCAGCGATTGCCGTCATAATTATTATATCGATCAGTTATAGTCAACCAGAAGTCACTAGCGCAGCCAGCTTACCCATAGCCAGCAGCAAGCTTAGTGCAGCACCCGCTCTGAGAAAACCAACCGCCCCCAAAGCAACCTTTTTTAGGGCACGCCGATTAAAAAATGGTGCACGTATAGTATGGGAAAAAAAATGCTGGTTCAGTAACAGCAATGTTATTAAAACCCACTGCGCCCACTACTATCCACCCGTTAAAAATAAAACACATCCGCCACACAGAATCCCTATTGTCTATTTCCAGACAAAAAAACAGCTGGATCCTGAACCGATACTCTATATAGCCGGCGGCCCAGGTTATTCTACTGGCTTACGGCAAAAAAATATCCCCGGCTGGATTCGCTGGATCAATGACGCCAAATGGGGGCACGACCTGATTTTATTCGACCAGCGTGGAACGGGGCTAAGCAAACCCTCTATCGCCTGCCCTAATTTAATAGAAACAAATATTAAGCAACTGGCAGCGAATATAAGTCCACAGGAAGAATCTATTTCATGGCAAAAATTTAGCCAAGGATGCTTTAATCTATTAACTAAAAAAGGGCTTGATTTAAACCAGTACACGACCTTATCAACCGTAGAAGACATAAAAAATATTATTCAATTAATTAAAGCTAAGCAGTGGAATATTTATGCAGTATCTTATGGCACCCGCGTCGCCCTGCAATTACTAAAAGAAGACAACGCCTTAATTAAGGCCGTTATTCTTGACTCAGTTTATCCTACTGATATAAACGAACTAATCGTTGTACCGGAGCTAATGGCCTATTCATTCAAGAAACTATTGGCGACCTGCCGCCTAAAATATTTTTGTGGTAAGTTTGCGCCTAACCTTGAAAAAAATATAAGCCAGATGGTAAAAGAGCTGAATTCAAAACCTTATGCCTTTAAGGTCCAGCCAGAAAATTATAATAAAGAGATCACGGTGACCATAAATGGATACCGTTTTGCATGGATGTTATATATGTCAATGTATCACTGGGATCTGATCGAAAAAATGCCAGCAGCAATAGCCACCGCCGCCAAGCACGGGCCAGCGGCATTAAAACCGATGGTAGCAAAATATGCCCAATGGTCTCTGGACAAGACCTTTAGTCCAGCAGCCTATTACTCCGTAGAGTGTCATGACCGGGATAAAATAGTTTCTAGAGAAATGTATCAAACCGAAGTTGATAAATACCCTTATGTAAAGCAGTTTGTAGGCTTCCAATGGCAGTATGATGTTTGCAAATTCTGGAAATCAGGGCGTGCGCCTAAGGAATTTTTTCAACCGACAAAAAGCAGTGCTCCAATACTGCTGCTCAACGGTGAATTGGATCCCGTTACACCCTGGTACTGGGCGGCTCGTGTCGCTAAAGAACTTAAAAATAGTTACTTTATAAAGATACCGGGTGTCGGCCATGGTGCCGTTGATAGTGATCAATGCGCCACCAAGATTGCTATTGCCTTTTTTAACACACCCCATAAGCGCCCAACACTGGACTGCGAGCAAAAGTGGCATCAACCGGATTTTAAATTTGACAAAAAGGCACTCAACTAAATATGAAAACTATAAAACTCTTTACTATTTTGTTAGTCACGTTTTTTATTGCTGCATGCTCCGGGATAGCGCACATAAAGAATAGTGGCGTTAAACTACCTGCTAAAAAATATACTTTCAATGATATCAATATTACGCTGTCTAAATCCGCCAAAAAAATGCTTGCCAAAAATAAACTTTTTAACAAAGACATTATGAGAAAAAGCGTATTGTTTGCGCTCAAAAAAGAAAAACTTATCAATAAAAACTCTGCCAACACCTTGCATATCAATATAACCAAAATTAAAACCCGCTCAAATTTTGTCGCCATCGTATTAGCCATTGTTGGTACCGATAAAATCTCAGCTGAAGTCACTGTCGAAGACCGGGCTGGCCATATTAAGGAAAAATTCAAACTTAACTCAACATTTTCATTAGGTGGAACACTCACCGGGCATTCCGCTGTGCGTTTGCGTTTTTTGTATTACAACATCGGTATTATTATTAGCAACGTATTTACTGGAAATGATAAGCTAACTGATTTTTAGTGCCATATTATTGTCATAATTGATCCTGCCTTTGCCATAGTTACCCCTCAACTAGTGCATTTCCCTCCGCTAGTATTCAAACTGTCTTAAGCGTTAACTCCTCCACTCCTTCGTGAGCCTGAGGTGCCCCTCGCGCGGGAGTTCTCGTAGCCTAGACGGTCAGCACATGCCAGGCTAACCGTCAGGGTGCCTCTTTAAAGCAGTACTCCGAGTAGTGCGGTGCACGGAAGCACCGCTTTTTTAACGGCTGCCACCATAAAATTTCTATATCTTGCTGATTTAAAACATTTTTAATACTTTTTTTGACACTAATCCAGTTAAATCCAAACTAAAACAGGCGTTATACTTGACCTTGTTTATGGCCCCAATACGTTTATAGTACGGATAAATTACTCTTAACGGATAGTGGTGACCATTAATTTCAAAACCGATAGTACCAATTAACAGATGGGAGTTAGAATTGTGAAGACCAACACGCGGCTGCTTTTACCAATATTTCTGATCCTTGGGTTTTCCGTTGCATTGATAGCCTGGGCACTGATAAAAATCGCCCTTGCACCATCAGATGATAACAAGAACCAACAGGTAACCGTTACACCCAATAATTTTTCCGTCGAAGTCATCAAAATATCGGAACAGACTTTTGATGATAAACCAACACTGGCCATTCTTTTCTCAACCCCACTTGATCCCAAAATTCGCTATGATAATTTTATAGAAACGTATCATGTCAAAAAGGGATTGCATAACAAACTGAATGGAAGCTGGGTGTTAAGCGATAACCGCCGCGTATTGTATTTTCCCCATATAAAGGCACAAACACATTATTACATCAAAGTGCTACAGGGTTTGCCTGCCAGCAATGGCAAAAAAAGCAAACTCAATACCGCGAAAACAATCAAAACCAAGAAAGTCACTGCCATCGCCAGTTTTGCCAGCCGTGGTAATATTTTACCGGCGCGTTTAAACGGTGGGCTTCCCATTGTTACGGTGAATACACCTGAAGTCGATATCCAGTTTTTACGTGTCAAGCCTAATAATACCAGTAAATTTCTATCGCAATTTTCATCATCAAAAAACTTTAATGAGTGGCAACTCGATCAGATGAAGAATGTTGCTGATAGTGTTTACCAAAATCGGTTTGTCACCCGCGCGCAAAAAAATAAACGAACCATCACCCATATCCCGGTAAAAAATATTAAAGAATTATCCAAACCGGGAATGTATATCGCAGTAATGACTATCCCTGGAAAATTTGATTATTACAAATTTAAAACATCACTATTCCTGGTGACCGATATTGGTTTGCACGCCCGGGTATATAAAGAAAATTTTACCGTGTATGCCTCCTCCCTGGCCACCGGTGCATCCATCAGCAATTTAAAATTACAAATGATCGATAAAAAGGGCAAGCAACTGGAAGAAGTCACCAGTGATGCCGACGGTGTTGCTACCTTTTCCTCCAAACCTGCTGAACAGGGTGCGATAATCGCAATAAGAGGCAAAGAATTCTCGTTATTATCATTTAAAGACCCGGCGCTTGATCTGTCAGAATTTAATGTAAAAGGTTCCGAGCAAAACCCAACCGAGGCGTTTGTTTACAGCAATCGCGACTTGTTTCGTCCCGGTGACCGTGCCGATTTTTCGGTGGTATTACGCGATTACGACGGCCACAGCGTCAAGGCACAACCGTTAAAAATAAAAGTAAAACGCCCCGACGGCCGAGTGATACGTAATTTGACACTGAAACCCGGCGATAAGGACAAGCTTGGCTATTATTATTATCGATTTAATATTCCTGGAAATGCACAAACCGGCAAATGGTCGTTGGAAGTCATTACCGATCCGGCATTAAAAAAACCGGCTTCAATACACAAGTTTAACGTCGAAGAGTTTCTTCCCGAACGTATGAAGCTCGACCTGGCGTCCGCAAAAAAATATTTGACCTTATCCGAATTGTTTGTCATACAAACCACCGGTGCTTATCTCTACGGTGCACCGGCAGCGGGCAACCGGGTTAAAGCTGTTTTGAATCGCTATATGGAAAAACACCCGGTCAAAAAATATAAGGACTACTTTTTTGGCGATATCGCCGATGAAAAAAACCGCGAGCGCGATGAAATAACCGACGATAAGCTCGATAAACGCGGTCAATTTACCATAACGGTCGCGGCGCCCAAGGGCAAAACAAAATCGCAAAACTCGGCCATGACCGTCAGAGTCACGACCAGCATCTTTGAGTCCGGTGGTCGCCCGGTAACCCGGTCAATCAAACGTGTTGTCTGGCCAGCAAAAACGCTTATCGGTGTCAGACCGCTGTTCACTGGTAAAAATGCCAGCGACAATTCCAATGTTGAATTTGAAGTGATCAAGGTTAATCCCGAGGGACGTCGGCTCGCGGCTTCCAACCTTGAAGTCAAACTTATCCGTGAAGACCGGAATTATCACTGGGAACATACCGATCAACGCGGTTGGCACTATGAGTTCACCCAGGATGAGTATCCGGTTGTTGTGCAAAACCTGAATATTAACGCCAATAATAAAGCTAAAGTTTCAGTCCCCGTCGAATGGGGAAGTTACCGTCTTGAAATCACTGACCCGGACACACAACGTAAATTAAGTCACCGTTTTTCTGCCGGTTATGGCTGGGAGCAAAAACAGCAATCAGCAAACGCACGACCAGACATGATTAATATCACCCTGGACTATAAAGGTGGCGATACGGCTGACGTTAAACTGGTACCGCCCAAAGCAGGCAAAGGTATTCTTTTTATTGAATCTGACAAGCTACTCTATACCCAGCGAATCGATTTGCCGGCAAAAGGTAAAACTTTCAAATTAAAAATTCCAAACGAATGGAAGGCGCGGCACGACATTTATATAAGTGCTATTGTCTTTAGACCGGGTGCAAATAAAAATCATATCACCCCCAATCGCTCTGTCGGCACTGTCCACTTGCCCTTTGCTCGTGATGATCGCAAGCTTAGTATCAGCATGGACCTACCAGAGAAAATGCAGCCCGACCGACCGCTAAAAGTAAAAATCAAAATAGCTAACCTCAAAAATAAAAAGGCAATGGTAACGGTCTCCGCTGTCGATATGGGTATTTTAAATATTACTGACTATAAGACACCCGATCCGTTTAAATATTTTTTCGCGAAAAGACGTTACGGTGTACAACAATATGACCTATATGGCAAAGTAATCGAAAACCTTAAAGGCGTCGAAGGTAAACTTCGTTTTGGTGGCGATGGCGTTGCAAACAAGCAAAACAAGCGCCCGGATGCAAAAGTAAAAACCGTTGCCCTGTTTAGTGGGGCGGTCATGCTCGATAAGCACGGCGAAGCCACCGTCGAACTAAAAGTACCTGACTATAATGGCAGTTTGCGGGTCATGGCCGTCGCATTTACCAATGATAAATATGGGTCCAGCGAACGAGAAATCATAGTCGCTGCCCCTATCATTGCAGAAATATCAATGCCCCGATTTATCAGCCCGGGAGACAAGTCCAGACTAACGCTGGATTTACATAATCTAAGCGGCAAAACCCAAACTATATCCGTCGATGTTAGCGCCAGTTTTCCGCTCAAGATGGAGAAAAGCGAGCAAAAAATAACACTGACCGACAAGGAAAAGAAAATATTAACGTTTGATTTACACGGCGGCGAGGATTTCGGCGTCGGAAAAATCCAGGTTAATGTCAACGGTAGTGGTATTAAACTAGAACGACAATGGGAGTTAGGTGTCCGTCCCGCTTACCCTGGTGTCCGACGTGTGGTCAACAAGGTTATTCAACCGGGAGAAGATCTGGTTATCGACAAAGAGCAACTGGAAAACCTGATGTCTTCAACCGTCGATGGAACGCTGGTTGTTTCCACCACACCACCATTAAACATTCGCGGTGCCGTTAAAGGCTTGTTGTCTTACCCTTATGGCTGCCTGGAGCAAACCACGAGCAAAGCGTTTCCGCTGGTCTATATTAACAAGCAAAAAGCCCTGCAATATGGTTTAAAAGCATTTAGCGACAAGCAAAGAGCGGAAATGATTGCCAAGAGTATTAATCGCATTCGCTCTATGCAGCGATCCAGCGGTGGATTTGGTCTTTGGAATAACCGCAGTCCAGAAGAACCCTGGTTAACACCCTATGTCACTCATTTTTTACTCGAAGCCAAAGACAACGGGTTCTCCGTACCCGCCGACATGTTGCAATCGGCTCTTAAGAATTTGGAAAAACGCATTTCCACCCGGCGAATTAATCTTGCTCGCCATTTTCACACAGAGAAGATAAGACATCTTGCCTTTGCCTCTAATGCTTATGCGGGCTATGCGCTGGCGAGAGTTCAACGTGCACCACTGGGAACGCTCAGAACACTATTCAAACTTCATCATAAAGAATCGGAATCGGGTCTGCCATTGATACACCTTGGGCTGGCGCTTAAGCTACAGGGGGATACAGCGCTTGGAATGAAGTCGATCAAACTGGGCTTAAAAAAAACGCGTGAGTCCAAACGTTATTTAGGCGACTATGGTTCACCCGCACGTGATATGGCCATGAGCTATGCCCTGCTCGCCAAACATGGCATTAAAGATCCGGGCGCCGATAAGCTGGTCTTCAGTCTGGGTAAAAAAATCCAGAGCAGCAATTACCTAAGCACGCAAGAACAACTGGCTATTTTCCTGGCCGGAAATGCGCTCAGCAAGAATAAGGGCAAGCAATGGAATGCGACGTTAGTCAAGGGAGACAAATCCACTGCGCTTGATTATAGCGGTCGAATGGTAAAGCGGTTTGACTTTAAAGATATCAATAACGGGTTACAGCTAAAATCGACAACGCAGGAGCCTTTATATGCGATGTTTGTTACCACTGGCTATCCAAAAAAAGCGCCAAAACTGCAAAATAAATATATCGATGTGGTTCGAACCCTTTATGATATGCAAGGTAAAAAAATCGAACGCAAGCAATATAGGGTTGGTGAGTTATTCATAGCTCATCTATCCGTTCGCGGTGACAAGCGGACCGATAATGCCTTGGTCGTCGATTTGCTACCCGCAGGATTTGAGATTGAAAATCTGAATATCAGTAAGGGTGAAAATTTCGAAAATATTAAAATTAATGGCAAGCACCCGAAAACCGTTATGAATAATGCTTATATTCTACATCAGGAATATCGCGATGATCGCTTTGCCGCCGCCATTAAAATACACCGACATCGCTCGGTCGATCTCTTTTATCTAGTACGCGTGGTCTCACCCGGTATCTATAAGGTACCGCCGACACTGGTGGAAGATATGTATAGTCCGGAATGGCGTGGCATTGGCAGCCCCAGTGAGGATATCACTGTCGTCAACAAAGCATTATAAAGATGTCCGCAAACGCCACTAAGAAACCCTTGTGGAAACGGCTATTCAGGTTTTTTCTATATACACCTGTAGCACTCTTAATGGCGTTTGCACTATTTATCGCGCTCGATTATTTCTTCCCGCTACCCATTGAACAGACCCGGAACAAGCAACAACAAAGCGCGATAGTTGTTGCCAGTGATGGTGAGCCCTTGCGCGCATTTGCAAGTGATAAAGGGGTATGGCGTTATCCAATCAATATCGACGATGTTTCACCGCTTTATTTTGAAACATTACTCTCTTATGAAGACCGCTGGTTTTACCAGCACCCGGGCATTAATCCCTATGCACTGCTGCGCGCCATGTGGCAACGAATCAGTAACGGCAAGGTTATCTCAGGAGGATCAACGCTGACGATGCAAGTTGCCCGCATCATTGACCCGCATTCAAGAAGTATCAGCGGGAAAATAAAACAGATGTTTCGGGCAACGCAGTTGGAATGGCATTATTCCAAAAAAGAAATACTGACGTTTTATATTAATCTGGCACCGTTTGGTGGCGCGATCGAAGGCGTTGAAGCAGCCAGTCGCGCGTATTTAGGAAAATCGGCCAAAGAATTAACGCGTGCCGAGGCGGCCCTACTCACGGTATTACCCCAAGCCCCGACCCGCTTTCGACCTGACCGGCAATCAGCGCGCGCGGAAAACGCTCGAAACAAAGTGATCAACCGAATGGTTAGCTTTAAAATATGGACACCGGAACAAGCCAAACAGGCAAAAATTGAAAAAGTGATGCGACGCCATTACCGGCAACCCATGCTAGCCCCGCTCTTTGCCCGACGCATGAAAAAACGCGCAAGAAAAACCGGTATTGTAAAAACCACGCTTGATTCTTCCTTGCAAATTACCCTCGAAGATAAAATCAAGGATTATGTGACCCGATTTCCGGCTCGAACTTCAGCGGCAGTGCTGGTAGTGGATAACAAATCGCTGGAAGTCCGCGCCTATGTCGGCTCGGCAGACTTTGTCAATAACGCACGTTTTGGCCATATTGATATGGTACAAGCATCACGCTCACCCGGTTCTACATTGAAACCATTTCTATATGGTCTGGCTATCGAAGACGGGCTATTACATTCGGCCAGCCTGCTCTCCGACGCGCCAATCGAATATGATGGCTATCGTCCCAGTAACTTTAGCCGCGGATTTCGCGGACCTGTCAGTATGAGCCAAGCGCTACAATTATCACTTAACCTGCCGGCTGTACAAACGATGTATCATTATACGCCACAAAAATTTATGGCCCGAGTACGCAATGGTGGGCTTAAGTTAACGATTCCTAACCATGGAAAACCAAATCTCGCGGTTATTCTTGGGGGGACTGGTACCAGTCTGGAATCGCTGGTATCAGCCTATACTGCATTTGGACGTCAGGGCTTAAGCGGTCGACTGCGATTCCAGCCATCAGATCCGCTGGTGGAACGGCGTATGCTTGATTCCGGTGCAGCCTGGATTATCCGCAATATCCTCGAAGCCAATAGCCGGCCCGGCGTACCCCAGGATTATTTAAGCTGGTCCAATTCCAGGCTCGTGGCATGGAAGACCGGCACCAGTTACGGTTTTCGTGATGCTTGGGCAATTGGTGTGACGGATCAATATACCATTGGTGTCTGGGTGGGGCGTCCTGATAGTACACCCGTACCCGGCCACTATGGTGCAGTGACCGCAGCACCAATATTATTTGATATCGTTGATTCACTCCCCACTAGAGATCTGATCGCCAACAATAACGCCAGACCGTCTAAAGTCAAACGCGTAAAAATATGCTGGCCACTGGGCAGTCAGTACAATGAGAAAAATAAAGACTTGTGCCATGAACGTCGTAGCGCCTGGATACTAAGCAATACCATTCCCGGTACACTTCCCGATATTGGCGTTAAAGCATGGGAAAGTCGCATCGTTAAATATTGGGTCAACGCGGCCACAAACAAACTTGTCACAGCCGAATGCGGGGTTGCCAAGCGGGTACCACGCACACTCGCCCGCTGGCCCTACGCGCTGGAACCGTGGCTTCCACCTTCGACCTTAGCAGTTTCAAAATTACCAAAAACCGATAAAGGTTGTCCACAACATTCTGTCAACATGCTTGGCCATTTAAAAATCACTGGCCTGGCCGCACAAACAGTTGTGCGAAAATCGGGGCCCAATGCTGACCATCCTTTGATACATCTGGCGGCACTTGGTGGCAAGGGAAGACTATTTTGGCTTATTAATGGCAATCTAAAAGCCCGGACAAAACCCAGCCAGCATTTTAACTACCAGTTCAAGAAACCAGGCCTATATAAAATCACCGTCATGGATAATAAAGGCCAATATGATAGCGTTGAAATCAAGGTCATTCAGTAACCTCCCTCACCAGACTGGCAGTTTTACTGCGCTATACTTAAAAAATCGGTACAAAGCTAGAAACGTAAAGCAAATCTGCTTTTTTCCAGGATCAACAGTGACGCTTCCTATTCTGCTTAAATATTTGCTACTATAGTAAATGGGATAAGAGATAAATGGGATAGAAGGTAATCGGGAATATGAAATCAATTCTTAGCACTATTATTTTTCAGATGTCAATAATATCGATGGGCGCAGTGTCTGACAAACCTGACAATTATGCGTTTGATGGCCCAGGTATATCCCAATATTTATTTGAAAAATGTCCAGTCGCCGATGGATTTGATTTTCCGGTTGGCAAGCCTAACGCGCGGGGATACTACAATGCCCAGAAATTTGGCAAAAATCTTCATTTAGGTGACGATTGGAATGGCAACGGCGGTGGTAATTCTGACTTAAAAGACCCGGTATATTCAATAGCACATGGTATTGTCATCTCGGCCAAACGCGAACCGCAAAATTGGGGAAACGTGGTTAGGATACTGCATAATACCGGCACACGTCAGAAACCAGTTTATATCGAATCCGTATATGCGCATCTTGACAAAATTCATGTTAGACGTGGAAAAGCAGTTCGTCGTGGTCAAAAGATAGGGACTATTGGTAATGTCGGTGGCGTCTATCTTGCGCATTTGCATTTGGAGATTCGCGATACGATTAACAAAGCAATTGGTGACGGCTACGATAGAATCACCACGGGTTACCTTAACCCCACCCGGTTTATTAAAAAATCCCGTCCCCGTTATAGAAAACGAAAAAAAACCCGTCGCGCAAAAATTCGAAAATAAAGATGAAACATTGTACATTTTCTTTCGTTAATAATATTAATAAAGACAACTTTGTATAGTCTCATCATGAAAACCAATAGATTACTTATACTTATATTTTTTTTACTCTTCAATACAACTCTAGTATTGGCCGACAAATCCGATAATAAAATTCTATCGAACCTGGTCAATGCCGCCTTGGAACGCACTAAAAACCTGGTTATTTACGATGGTTCGTATAAAAGAATAAAATACCCTATGGGTGATGTATCGCCTTTGAAAGGGGTTTGCACTGACGTTGTCATCCGTAGCTACCGAAAACTGGGTATCGATTTACAAAGAGAAGTACACCTGGATATTCGCTCGAATTTCAAAAAATACCCTGCTAATTGGGGACTAAAAAAACCCGACACCAATATTGATCACCGCCGCGTACCCAACTTACGTGTCTTTCTTAGTCGACATGGAAAAAGCCTCTCTGTCACCAAAAACAGCAAAGACTATAAACCCGGCGACCTGGTTACCTGGAAGCTCGATAATAACCTTCCGCATATCGGCATAGTCGTCAATAAAAGATCAGCCGATGGCAAACGCCCGCTTATCGTTCATAATATTGGACTTGGACCAAGACTGGAAGATATGCTTTTTCGCTACAAAATCACCGGACACTATCGTTACTACGGCCCTAAAAAAATAAAGTAGCCCGGACTTCGCGCAGCGAACGCCGGGGAAACGAACATGGTCACAACAGTAAAGTAAGATATGTCCGGTATACTTTTGACCGGTTGTAGAATTTGGGTTAAATTTAAGAAGATTATTGTTTTCCCCGGCGTTCGCTACGCGAAGTCCGGGCTACGCATGCCCAGGCATTATTAATAATTTGAAGTTTGATTAAGGTATCGGTGTAATGGTCACGGGCGGCTGTGAGACATTATTACCACTCGTCGCCTTATTCGTTACTTTGCTAGCAGGCGGCTTTGCAGAGACAGGCGTTTTGTTTGGGGCAATCGGGGGGGTAGTTGACGGTGCCACTTTTGCAGCAGTCTGGCTAACCTTACTGGGTTGAGCAATAGGTGGCTTAATAGCGGAATAACTGCCATCAGGATTTTTTCGAAATTTCGGTGCATTAGGTTTTTTAGATGTACTGGTTATCACGGTTTTTGCCGGACGTTTACCAGCACTTTTGCTTACATACTTGGATTTTGCTTTTTTTCTAACAGACTTTCGATGACCACGATTTTTTTTACGCTGCCTTTTTGCCAACAAGGTTGTTCCTCGCGATCGCCCGTTTTTCCTTAATGCCAATTCAACATGTAAATGGTCTGCCGTTCCGACATGACGCAATGTCTTAAAACCCATCATTTGCATCGCTACATTAGTCGTCCAGTTATGAACCTTACTGCGTCCCGTTGTACGTAAGTCAATCGCGTGTACATAGCCATTTGGCTGAGTAAAGTGTAGGGATTTTCGATAGGTACGCAAACCCATTTTGCGATAGTCCCTGATGTTTCTACTCATATCTGTTATTAAGATAGAGCGATCAAATAGCGCCCAGGTGCGAATACCCAACCGTAAAACCGGATGCACCTGCGTATATTCAGCTGCTGTTTTTTTGTCTTTTACGTTTTCATCCTGAATAACAAACAGTGCCCACACAAGATAAGCGATCACTGTCACTATCGATAAAGCAGACCTGTATTTAAGGCTAAAAGAAATTCTTTTAAAAAAAGCCCGGTCAATTGCAGTTAAATAAGCCAGCAAAACCAAAAACACGATAACCGAACATGCAAGTAACGTAGCCCATATAGGGAAGTCATAAAAATAGAACATAACCGCTACTTTGGTTAATATAATAAAAGGCAAAATAACAAGCATGCCTAGGCCAATCAGCCCCAATGGCAATAATAATAAAAACTTTAATAGTGAATTAAATTGCATAATATTATTTAGTAAAAATAACAACGACTATCTTTCAATTATATTAATATTAGTATACTGCCAAGACCGGGTTCTTATAAACCTTATCTGGCGACCAAACTGACTATATCGCTTCCCCTATTAATCGTGCCTGAATGACCCTGGTTGAATTAAGGCAGCCGCTGCTCATTGATATAGTAGTGTATAAAGATATATCGACTTGCCACTATTAACAAGCGTTAACACAACTTTTTTTGGAAAATCACGTCAAATTAGCCAGTTAAGCCTAATTCAGCTAAGGTTATAAAGGAATTCCGTACTATGACTCAATGGTAAAATAACTTATGCAAAGTGGCTAATTGAGGACAAAAATTAGAAACTATCTGCCCGTCGAAGACCCACCAAAAGAAAGGCCGCTGACAGAATTTTTCTGTCAGCGGCCCTGTCATTACTTATTTCGGATCTGACAAACACGTTGTTATATATTTTTTTAACTATTTGCTGATTATTTCCTTACCCAGCCTCACTCCTTGTGTTTTCATAGTGTGGAGATCTTGTTTACTGTCCCTGTTCTGTCCCTGTTCTATCCCTGACTATCAATCCATGACCGCTTGCATAGCGCTACGCATTGGTCTATCCATGACAATACATAAAACACTGATAACAAGACGCGTATGACACACAATGAGAATACACAATTTAAAAAGGTGATAACGTGAACCAATTCTGGTTTTATCGCTTTTATATAGATAATTTAATACGGGAATTTTTTAACGACGGTTTTAATTGCGATTTTTTTTCTATGGCGGCAGCCAAAGGTCGGTATTGCAAGCCATAAAACATTTGCAGGTAACGGTCCATCTCTATTTTTTCCAGGCCAGTCATTGCTTTCCAGAACCCATAGGTGTGCGAAAGGGTCATTAGTCTTTCTGCATATTGCCCCCAGGTATAATTCTTGGCCACTCTATCGATCGCTTCAGTGGAAATATTATTCCAGTATTTTGGATCTTGATCACAAGTTTTAAAAAACCTTTCTATTATCTGACCACAAATAAATCCGTTATGCGGATCAATATGAAAACCTGATATTCCATCGACAACGATTTCTGAGGGCCCGCCATACTCAGTAGCAAACGTGGGCAACCCACAAGCCATTGCCTCGATCACGGTTAAACCGAAAGCTTCAAAAATTGCCGGTTGAACAAAGACCCCCTTCATATCAGCCACATAGCGATAGAGTTCACCGACCATATTTTTATCTAGTCGGCGACCGATCCAGCGCATAGAGCTATCGAGCTGAAAATGATCCATCAACTTTTGTATCTTTTTAATTTCGTCGTGTTCCTCCCTGTCCGTGTTTACCGATCCATGTACATGGCCTGCGATCACCAGTAAGTTGGCTTTTTCCTGTAATTTTTTGTTGTTACCATACCACTCAACCAGCCCAGCGATGTTCTTGATGCCGTCCAGCCTGGATATCGTAAAAATAATACGCTTGTTACAATCCAAAAAACAGCCTCGGGAAGTCTTATCTGCTTCGCCAAAGATTAAAGAAGTAATTTCATTTTCAAGCCCTTGCAAACGTTTCTTTTTATCATAAAAAGGGAAATATATATCAGCGTTAATGCCAGGAGAAACGATATTAAATTTAGGATCATGTAAATTCACACCATTGATTACTCGATACAAACCCGGCAGTGTATAGCTCTGATAAGACTCGTACTGGCCCACACTGTCATCTCTACCGGCTATTTCCTGGTAACTACTCGCAATAATTAAATCTGCCGCATTCATCGAAATGAGGTCTGCGGTATACTGGCAAGCAAAATGATACTTTTCATCGTGCTGCTTCCAATAGAGATCCGAATAGCTGTATTTGGCTTTTTCAAGTGCGTGAGCGATATTACACTGTGTCACATTAAGATTCTCTGATAAAATTGTAGCCACCAGGTTTCCGTCTGAGTAATTACCAATAATTAAATCCGGGCGGCCTTCTAACGCAATCAGAATTTCTTTTTGCGCATCCATGGCAAACTTCTCTAAGTATGGCCAGATTTCAAAGCGGGATACCCAATGCGGAATCACCTCTCCTTCGCAGTTATAAAACGGCACTCTTAGTATTTTGGTATGCTTTGTTCCAATCACTTTTTCATGTTGCTGATTACAAGTTGTGTGCTGCGCCTCAGGAATCAAACGGGTAACGATAAGAATTTTGGGTTCAATGTCAATCCCTTGTGCGCGGATTTTTTTGCGCATTTCATTTTCGATCGCTCGCACCTGATCCAGAATATAAACCAGTTGTCCGCCGGTATCTGGCATTCCCAACACATTAGACTGTCCAAAAAACCCATGTGGCGACACAATAACAATATTGAATATCATTGGCAGCTGGCTAATAAATTTTTCCAAATTACTTGCGTTGGGCGCCTCCAGTAAATCCGTTAGCAAACGGAAATTTTCGCGAATCTGTGCAACGGTGGCACCCCACCCTGGCTCCAAACCAAACGCCTGTAACTGAAAAGCCACTTGTTTCCAGGCTAAACCCTGCTCCTGTTGGGATAAATACTCTTCAGAGAATTTTAAGCCAGTCCGTAACGCATCTAAATCCTTCACTCTTTCATTGAGCATAAGCGGCTTGCCCTGAACCTGGTGGTCGCGTAAAAACGCCAATAGCTTCTGGTTTCCCAAACTTATGTTTTCATAGAGGCTGCTGGAAAGCGCCTTATTTAGAAACTTCACCCCGTGGCCTATCGAGCCAATGTCCTGAAGTTTAGGAGACGCTGGCTTAAAGGCGGAAAAATCGACCTCGAGCAGCCATGGCGAACTTTCGCCATTAACATTAACAATATGCTCCTTAAACTTTAAGTATGCCCTTAAATTAATTTCCTCATGCTCCATGCTTTCAACATGGAACCGCAAATAGTTCCAGGTCGTTCGTCGCGGACGCGTTGCCAAATAAATCCAGGGCGATTCTATGACCGCTTCCTGGGCGATATTAATTGTATTTGCCAAACTGGATTTGCTGACAGATTCCGAATTAGCACTGCTATTACAGTACTCTGTAAATACGTTTTGAATATCCGATCTTGTCAAAAAGGACTTATTTAAAGCCAGATATTTGTGGAGTAAAGGATAAACTGATTCACGATTACTTTTAATATATTCGTATAGTGATCCCATTTCTGTCATCAATTCTCTTCTAGGCTTATAAATTCGTAGCAGGTGGATTTAAACTATAAAATATTTTTGTAGCAAGCCTTACCAAAGCGCAATACTGCATTCAATACACTTCTACAGACTGCTGTAGCCTGCAGAATATAAACGGATTATGTAATCATTACTGTAAAAGTAGTCTATATGGTTTCAATATTCAAACAACGGATCACCGCTAATACTTAATTCCCTTTTGCAAACGATAATCGTCACATCCTCCCGCCGTTAATACGCTGACAAACACATGACGTAAGAAAATAATAGAATAAGTCCGCCAATATTGGCGACTCAATGATCAAAAAAGTTTATGGCGATTGCGAATAACTTTAAATTTAACCAGTTGCTTAACAAATAGAAAGCGGCAATCAATGAATTTAGCACTATTTACTGTTTAACGGTCAAATAGGTAAATTAATATCATTAAAAAGGACAAATATAACCGTTAAAATATATTCGCTCATAATATATCTTATTGTTTTTACACATAATTAATTCTAATTTTTAAATTTTATTGGCATATATCTATACATACTGCCTATTTGTCTAATAGACAACTATAATGTGGGAAAAATAGACCTTTTTTTTACTGTGAAATTATAGTTTTTGCATCATGTTATATCTCTAAATTACTGTTTATTAGTATTATTAATAATGGTCATAGAATCCATGTGGTCATTGTAATTTCTATATTAATTACAGATGTATTATAGAAAATTTTAATTTATGCATAATGTTGCACCATAGATAAAAAATGGATATAGCTAAATTAATATCCCGGTAAGGTATGGCCATATTATTTAAAACCATGGACACAAGTTTTGTTGAAACTAGCAAATACAGCCCCCATATTTTTATCAGAGACAAAGGCTTTTTAAAAAGGTTTGTCTTTTCACCGTCTGGTTTTCTAAACAGACACGATTAACATATTGCTCAATTGGAGGATATGCACATGAGAACTTTAGACTTAACACCCTTATTCCGTTCATCTGTTGGATTCGATCATTTGGCTTCACTAGTTGATACAGCCATGCAAACCGATAAAAACTATGGCGGCTACCCACCTTACAATATCGAACTGTGTTCTGAAGATAAATATAAGATCACAATGGCCGTCGCTGGGTTTACCGATGACGATATTTCAATTATTTCTGAAAGTAATAACTTGACTATCACCGGCAAACAAAAGCAATCGGATGCCAAAAACTTCTTGCACCAAGGTATTGCATCGCGCAACTTTGAGCGTAAATTTCAGCTAGCTGATCACGTCAAGGTCGTAGATGCTCGCCTGGAAAATGGTTTGTTACACCTAAACCTGGAACGAGAACTTCCTGAAGAAATGAAACCAAAAAAGATCGAAATTAGTACCACACGAGACGACAAACTGCTCGAGAATAGACAAAAGAAAATCGCGTAGTAATCACCAATTTTTCCTTTGTCAAAAGGAGGCTTCGCGGCCTCCTTTTTTAGATCAACATTCCCCATAGCATAACATCATAATGTTTACGTGTGACGCGTTGTAAAAGTCTGGTATAGTAAATGTTTACTCTGAGTATTGTTTATGAAACCTATCGAGCACTACAAAAAAAGCTACTACATTGGCGAAAATCTATCGATATAACTTTGTCGTATTATACAGGATAACGCTGTTGAAAATTCAAGGCATAACAATTGTAATTGCTTTATTATCATTACTATCCTGTACTCCTAGTGTTAAAAAAACAGACAATAGAAGTCTAGCAGCCAATCGCAACTATGATGCATCCTGCTTCTATAATGGGCTTGTTTTACAGTCACTTGCTGAAGCCTATCGGGCAGACCTAAAAACAGAAGTGATCACTAACATCAAAACATCGCTCGATAAAATAATTCACAACAACCCACACTTTATGAAATTGAATTCAGACGCATACACTGAGATGGCCAATAACCAAAACGTGAGCCCTCTTCGTTTAGGCACCAAATATTACTTACGCTGCGCAAAAAAATATAGACGCCTGGACCGACGCGCTTCCAACCGATGCATGAAAGTTTCATATATTCAAAGACTTTCATATATTGCAAAAAAAACTGGCGTCTCTAAAAACAGGTTTATGTCAGAAATTATCACCCAAACTGGTTATACCAACACCAGAGGAATAGAAAATCTATCTAGATTGGTAGGCATAATTTACAACACACCCAGTAACACTTCAGTATTCAGTCAAATATATGCGACATTCAATTTATGCAGAGAAAGCGTCTCCTCTCAGCAATTTGAAACAAGCTGATGGCGCAACAAGATTAACCCCGGAAGGCTTAGCAATGTATCCCCGCGTCCACCTGTGGTTTACCCTCTTTTTGCACAACCTTGCATCTCTGAATATCTCAACCTTCGGGATAAGTCACTAGAACCACACACCCTTGTCGTGACTGGGGAACATGAGCCGAACCAATAGGGTTGAAGATAAAAGATCCTTCAGTATAATCTTTCCACCCATCATTAAATATACCTGAAATAACAAATATTTGTTCGGGTCCGAACTTATGAACCTCAATACCAGGAAATTTAGCGCCTGCTTTGAATTCAAAAACAATGGCTCTTTTTCCTTTATCGCCGTTCCAAAGAACGTGTTCAAGTATGCCTGTTGCAACTTCTTTACCTGGCAAATCCTTCCAGTTAGCGGATGTTACGCCATCAAAATTCATTTCATTGCTCATTATGCATTCCTAGGTAGTTCGTTACAAAATATATATTTTGCGCGCAAAGTAATTATGCGACATCGAATATGGACTGTCAACTATTTTGCGCGCATAATAAATAATTAGACACTTATAAGGATATGATCATTGGCGTCTCAACAATATAACTTTGCTGAAATGGTTTGTTTTTCATTGTATTCAACATCGAATGCGATGATTCGTGAATACAGACCACAGTTAGATGAATTTAATCTAACATATCCTCAATTTTTAGTAATGATGAGTCTATGGAATAAAGACGGCGTTTTTATCAAAGAGCTTTGTGAACAAATATTTCTTGATGCAGGCACATTAACGCCACTCTTAAAACGTCTGGAAAAAAAAGGATTTATTCTACGCACTAAATCGTCATTAGATGAAAGGGCAATTGTCATTAAGCTGACAAAATCAGGATTATCTTTGAAAAGAAAAACATCTCATATTTTTAAAAACATGGAATGTAAAATTAAGCTAACCAGAATGGAGCAAGAACAAATTACGACTATTTGCAATAATATATTATCTCGCCTAACGGCCAAAAACCGGTCAAATCCAGCCAAAACCGCATGAGAAAATTAAATTTAGCGCATATTATTGAAAATAATAAGTTAAATCTTAATAATTGAAAAATAGAGTTGACATACTAAGACGATTGTCCTATTTTTAACTATAAATTGGACGGTCGTCTTATTATTCAGATAATTATCAATTTTAAGGAAATAAATAATGCCTACAACAAAACTACTTTTTACATCACTGAAGCTAGGGTCCTTGACGATTCCAAATCGAATTGTAATGGCACCATTAACGAGAAATAGAGCCAATCAGGATAATGCTCCCCACCAACTTCATGCTAAATATTATGGGCAACGTGCTAGTGCAGGTTTAATTATTACGGAAGCTTCACAAATATCTGAGCAAGGTATTGGTTATCCGTCTACACCGGGAATCCATAATCCGACCCAGGTTAGTGGCTGGCGTGCAGTAACCGATGCTGTACATGAAAAAGGTGGACGAATATTCTTGCAATTATGGCATGTCGGACGGATTTCTCATCCTTCTTTACAACCGAATAATGAATTACCCGTTGCACCATCAGCGATTAAACCTGAAGGTGAATGTGTTACCTACGATGGGCCGCAAGCCTTCGTAGAACCTCGGGCTTTAAAGTTGGACGAAATCAAGGACATTGTTCAGCAATTTCGCTCAGCAGCACACAATGCAAAAATTGCCGGATTTGATGGCGTTGAAATTCACGCTGCTAATGGCTATTTACTAGATCAGTTTTTACGTGATGGCACTAATCATCGTAACGATACTTATGGTGGGAATTTAAAAAATCGAAGTCGATTAATATTTGACGTGATTGAAACGGTATTGGAAGAGTGGGACGCGGGTCGAGTCGGCATACGGATATCACCGGAAAATTCTTTTAATGACATAAGAGACTCTGCCCCACAAGTCACCTTTAATTTTGTAACAGAAAAACTTAATACCTATAAGCTGGCATATTTACATGTACTTGAGGGTGATATGGTCGGTGCGCCCAAATCTATTGATTATAGTCAAATAAGATCACGCTTTGATGGGGCCTATATGGCAAATTCTGGCTACACAAAAGAGTCGTCACAAAAAAGCCTAGAGCAGAACTATTCTGACCTTATCTCTTTTGGTGCTTTATATATAGCGAATCCCGATCTGGTTGAACGTTTTTCTGAAGATAGCCATTTAAATACACCCAATCCGGAAACGTTTTATGGCGGTGATGAAAAAGGGTATACGGATTACCCCTTCAGAACACCCGCTGACGCTACTGTTTAGTTATTTTGGCAATACCGAATACTGATCGTAAAATATTTATCGGCGAGCAAGGATGAATAGTTGTATAATTCTACTAATGGGTACAAAAGGCGAAAAAAATAGAAACCGTATTGTCAGTATAGCAGACGATCTTTTTTATAAAAAGGGATACGAGCATACTTCGTTTACCGATATCGCGGACGCCTCGGGCATTGCCCGAGGTAATTTTTATTACTATTTTAAAACTAAAGATGATATTTTATGCGCCGTTCTTGATAAGCGACGTGAGGATATTGATTCCATGCTAGTTGAATGGGATAAAAAATACCCTGACCCAAAAGCACGTCTTAAAAACTACATGTTAATGCTTGTGAAAAGTCAAAGTAATATTGAAAATTTTGGATGCCCCATGGGTTCACTGTGTTTGGAGTTAAACAAATTACGACATGTTTTACAACACGATGCCAATAGTATGTTTGAGGTGTTTCGTTTTTGGTTAGAAAAACAATTTACCGCTCTTAGTCATAAGAAAGATGCGCGATTTTTATCGATGCACATAATGGGGCGTTGTCAAGGCATTAGCTTGTTAGCTAGCACTTCGTCTGATGTCAGTTATTTAAATCGAGAAGTAAAATTGTTGCAACAGTGGGTTGATGAATTATAAATTTCAACATTGATTGACCGAAAAAGCTTAATATAAGGTGTGACGCACTTCGATATTTGACTCCCTCTTCACTTAAACTACTAGCTTCTAAAACGATTCTGAATTAGATTAGCAGATGAATCTAGCGACTTGGATCTTATTCTGATGATTGTAAAAAATTTTGTAATTGTATTCCTGGTTCTTGCATGGGTCATCTCCTGCTCATCTAAAAATACTACCCGCAATGCGCCGAGTAAACATTCACGAGAAACAGCTCAATCGAAACCAGCTCACCACATGCAAGATTCCGAGTCGCTCACCAGAACCATTCGCTCTGCGAAACAAAAGTTTACGAAACTATTTCAGGCACACAAGAAAAATGTTGCACGGCGCTGGGGTAAAAACGAGGTAAAGATGTCCTCCAGCCATATATTCGTAAAATACACACAAAATTATAAAAGCAGGGCCATTGTCAAATTCGACCCTGGTTTGATCTCCATTGAAACACTCGATAAAAGCAATAGCACTCAAAGTTTGAAAGATACGATTGTCGCTACCCTGTTAACCCCAAGTGATCCACGTTCTATCGAAATGTTTTCTGCAAAAACCAATCGCCTAAGCGGACGACCTTTTTTTTACGGATTGATTAAAGATCAGCGCAAAAAAAACATTAATACAAAGCAGTCTGCGCTAAAGTATGCTTCATATCTGGTTAAAAATAAGTTGAAAAACCGCTCTATTTCTATAAATGGGTCAAAATCTACTGTTTATTATGTTAAAATTCGTATGACTAACGACCACCAACACGTGCGAGCACGACGTTATACGCGGTATATTAATAAATATGCTAGCCGTTACCGCGTCAACCGAAGTCTGGTTTATGCCATTATCGAAACCGAAAGCAATTTTAATCCCTACGCTATCAGTAGTGCCCCTGCATATGGCTTAATGCAAATTGTACCGCGCAGTGCAGGTCGCGACGCCTACAAAAAAATATATGGCACCAATAAGACCCCGAGCAGCGCCTTTTTGCTAAATGATAAAAATAATATTCAAATGGGAATTGCCTATATAAATATTCTCTCTTACCAGTATTTAGCTAAAATTCGTAATCCAGTATCGAGAGAATATTGTCTTATCGCCGCCTATAATACCGGAATTGGTAATGTTTTATCAATATTTTCAAAAAAACAAAGTCAGGCAATCAATCAAATTAACCAACTGAGCTCTCTACACTTATACCAATACTTAAGAAAAAACCTTCGTTATAAAGAAGCAAGAGACTATTTATACAAAGTTGTAAAAGAAAAACCTCATTACGCTAA
>QILK01000238.1 GCA_003233345.1 Gammaproteobacteria bacterium
GTGCGATACAGTGAATACCAATATCACTATTGGCCCTAGAATCGCCAGATAGTTTCTATGTTCAAAATACAACTCCAATGGAATAAAGCTGGATTCAAGCAGGTGTGCGGCGAAAAACCAGAGTATTCCAAAAACAATAAAGTTATGTTTTTGTTTGTTACGAATAATGTAGGCACTGATTAGTAGTGCGAAAATGGTGATAACTGCTAGCAGTGTGCTGATTGGATTAAATAACCCTTTTGAGGGTAAATAGTCGTCGTTGTAGACGCCATATCCATTGGGTTGGATTATAAATATTTTTCCAATATAGTCTATTAAAATACGCGCTTCGGACAGTAGGCGGTCAGACATGCTTAGATTGCGATTAGCATAATCGGCCATAAAATTATCAATAGAACTGATTAAATAGCCGCTCAGTAGAATAAGAGGAATATAGGCAAACACCCACGCCCATATTTTCCACATTTTGTCGCGCTCAAGTTGACGTAAAAAAGTAGTTTCGATCGTTAATACGAATAGCGGTAAGAGAATCGCGTTTTCTTTACTTAATATGGCGATGATGCCAAAAAAGCCATAAGCAACAGTCATCAATAACGCACCGCTGGTTTTTCTATTGGCGGTATATAAAAAACGACCCTTTATATAACAAATGAGGCTGATGAGTGTGAACAAGCACGATAGTTGTGCCATGCGTTGTATAACGTACAAGACAGTCGAAACCTGAATAGGATGCAGCAGCCAGATCGCGGTGATGATCAGTGCCAGATAGTTTTGTTTTTCACTCGACATCCGACCTTTGCTGAATAGTTGACGACATAAAACAAAGATTAGAATACCGTTTAACAAGTGAATGACTAGATTAACATATTTAAAATGTTCGGGATTATTTGGCCATGAATAGTGTTGTGCTGCAAACGTTATAAGTGAAACAGGACGTCCCAGTTCGGATGCAATGCCATCCATTACAAACAGGTATAGCTTGTGCCATGAGGGATTTTGAGTGATAAATTCCAGATAGTGGAGATTAATCGCGTCGTCCAGTATAAAACAGCAGTTAATACCTGGCCAATATACATAGACAGTCATGGTCAGGAGGACCACAAGGAAGAGGGATACTACAAGTTGGCTTCTTGTAGGTCTGACGAATTTCATGTTTGGCTTATTCTGTTTAGGGATCGGTTTAAATTCATTTAAATTATAGACGGGGTGGTCATAAAAGCAAAAACCGCCACTAGGCGGTTTTTACAGGTTTGCGAAATAAATTTATGGACGACATGCCCCTGGTAGATGTTCATTGGATATTGCAGTACCCGTTGCGCCGGGCGCGCATATCCATTGGCTAGTCAATGTGTTAAACGATATTTGTATAGTTCGACCAGCAATTTTTCCATTGACAGAACCGACGGCTTTCATCGTAGCTAGTATAATGCCAGTAGACTGAGTAATGCCAATACTTGCTGTATATTTGCCAGTGGATACTACCGCGCCTAATGAACCCAAAGCCGCCGGTAAGACACCACGGTCGTGAAACCACTCAGCTACCGGTGTTTTTAATCCACCCAGTAGTTCGACAGCCTCAGCCACCTGTGCTCTCGCGGTGTAGTCTTGATACGCGGGAATAGCGATTGCGGCAAGAATACCGATAATCGCGACCACGATCATGAGTTCTATTAATGTAAAACCTTTTTGTATCATACGCATTGGATCTCTCCTGTTAATTCGATTTGGAACATTTGTCATGTATACAGTTTGCAATAAGCCCTTTGGTTAACGACCTGTTCCTATAGTTCTGTAGTGTCTTAAAACGGTTAGTTTGAGACTTGTGCAACTATTCCAATAGGGTTTATTGCCACAACTACAGTCTGGTAAAAAGCGAACGGGCACTTCCTAACTTTATTACTTGAAGGTATATGAGCAGGTTTCATGCCAGCTTGATTGATTGTCTAATAACCCATTGCGATAAAGATGAACTAGTAAAAAATCAATGATATAGGCAGAAGATATTCTGGTTTAATGAATCACATTAACTAAATACCCATCAACACCTGTATCAAATCATCAGTGACCTGAAACTGAATGTCTAAACCTGACCATTATGGTCATATCACCTATTATCGGTGGTGTCACTTTTACTACAGTAATTTTTATGGGTATGATTAGCAAAATTCGATTAATGTCATGCTGATGGCTAGCCGATTTTCAATTTTTTTAGTCGGTACCTAAGCTGGCGAAAACTGATACCCAAAATTTTAGCGGCGGCTGTTTTATTATATTGGGTTTTTTCCAGTGCTTGAGTAATGACTTCTTTTTCCTTTTTATCCAACAAATCGGTTAGTGGAACTTTTTGATCAATGGGTTTTAACTGGTTTTTTTCCAGTCCTTGTGTATCTGATTGAGTCTGATTTTCAATGCTTGGCGTGCTGGATGATACTGGTGTTAGAGGAGCTTGCTTGGGTAACTGAAGGTCATTGACGGTAATATTATTATGCTCACAAAGTGTGATCGCGCGCTCGAGGATATTTTCCAATTCGCGAACATTGCCCGGAAAGTGATAGTGTTTTAATATATTGAGCGCATCGGTGCTCAATTTTATTGTACTTATTTTCGCATTGACAATGAGTTGATCTAGAATTTTTTCA
Source organism: Gammaproteobacteria bacterium (assembly GCA_003233345.1). Classification (GTDB taxonomy): domain Bacteria; phylum Pseudomonadota; class Gammaproteobacteria; order SZUA-21; family SZUA-21; genus SZUA-21. The sequence continues at coordinate 2,640 of QILK01000238.1, forward strand.
GCCAACATTTCAATATCGTCTTTACGTTCTCTTAGAGAGGGAATAGCCAATTCGATCACATTGATACGGTAATAAAGATCCTGTCGGAATTCATTCTTTTCCACCAGTTGTAAAAGATTTTTATGGGTGGCACTAAGAATGCGCACATCGACCGGGACTTCTTGTTGTTCACCGACACTGCGAACCGCTTTTTCCTGTATCACCCTGAGTAGTTTAACCTGCATGGAAATCGGTAGCTCAGCAACTTCATCTAAAAATAGCGTACCGCCTTCAGCGGCCTGAAACAATCCGGGTTTATCGCTAATGGCTCCAGTAAAGGCGCCTTTTTTATGGCCGAAAAATTCACTTTCCATTAACTCCGACGGAATAGCGCCACAGTTGACCGCAATAAAGGCCTTGTCTTTGCGCGGTCCTTTTTGATGAATCAGCCGGGCGACCAATTCCTTACCGGTACCGGATTCGCCACTGATATAAACGGGTGCCTGGCTTCGTGATAATTTTGCTATGCTGCTACGAATTGCGCACATTTTTTCCGAGTTTCCCAATAACTGATCGCGACTGCGCCGATCCAGATCGTTTTCTGATTCCGACAGTTTAAGTGCCGATTGAATAAGGTTACGCAAAATTTGTAGATTCACAGGTTTTGAGACAAAATCAAAGGCACCGCTTTTTAATGCGTCGACCGCAGATTCCATACTGCCGTAGGCAGTAATCATGGCCACCGGAATTTGTGGGTAATCTTGTTGCATGTGTTTTACCAGATCAATGCCATTGCCATCCGGTAAACGCATATCGCTCAGACACAGATCGAATTTGAATTTTTGTAGCAGTGTTTTTGCTTCTTCTATATTCGCGGCTGCCTGCGTGGCAATATTCATGCGGCCCAGCGTCAATTCCAGTAGTTCGCGAATATCGGGTTCATCATCGACGATTAACGCATTTCTAACTATTTTGGACATGATTACAAGGCCACTCGGTTTATATTGTGAAAAGAAATCCGGAAGCAGCTGCCACCGGTGGGTACAGAGATATAGTTTAAGCGAGCCTGATTATATTCACACAACTCGCGTGTAATATATAGTCCCAGCCCGGTGCCTTGCTGGGCCGTGGTAAAGAAGGGTTCAAAAATCTTCTCACTGACGCCCGGATCTATTCCAGGACCGGTGTCAATAATGTCAAGATAAGGCGTGGTGGCGCTCTTTATGGTGCCGCCTTTTATCGTCACTACTGGATGGGGATGTTCAGCAGTTTTTCCGTGTAACAATGCATTTTGACAAAGGTTAAAAAGAATTTGTTGTAAATGACTCGGGTCGATATGCACTTTTGTGTCAATTGGATAGATACTGATATGCAGTTGCTTGTCAGAGGTATTGGTTGATGCACAAAAATCTAGTTTAAATTCTGTTAACCAGCTCGAGAGTTGCATTGAAATCGGGTGTGTATCGGTACGTTTTGATAAGCGTAAGATATTTTCAATAATCTTGTTCATCCGGTTTGAGTGATCGTGAATGATCTGTGTCAGACGCAAATCTTCATCATCCAGTTTTGGGGATTCTTCTAGTAATTGGGCTGCGTGACTAATCGCACCTAAAGGGTTTCTAATTTCGTGGGCAATACTGGCGGTCAGTCTGCCAAGTGCAGCTAGTTTCATTTGTTGCATTTTTTGCGCAATCTCGATCGCATCATCGAGAAAAATAAGCGAGCCAGTATTTGTTTTGGTACCCAGCGATACAAATCGTGGCATTAAATCAGCCGAATCGTTTTTTAATTTGAATTTAATGGGCTTGGTATTATGATCAAGACGCCATTTTGTAAGTTGTATGACCAGATCCGGTGCCAGTTCTTCGAGTGGTTGTGAGGTCGAGGTGGTATTCTTTGATAGTCCCAGCAAATAGGATGCGGAGTCGTTTACCAGGCGAGCACGGTTGCCATTATCAACAAAGATTATGCCTGACTGTAAATTTTGGATAATATACGAGTTAAGCTGTTCAAGATTGGCTAAATCGAGGTCTCTTTGTTCTACCAGCGCTTCGCTTTCGCTCAGTCTTTTCGCCAGTACCAAAGAAATAAATGAGGTTGCAAACAGGGCGATTCCCATTAGTCCAGCTTGTGTATAGGTGGTGTTCGGAAGCGAACCTTTCAAATGCGAGTAAGTGGATTCACCGAGTATCATGATGGTGGCGACCGAAGAATAAAGTATTGCTTGCTTGCCCGGCATGATTAGACTTCCGTAGATGACAACAATTAAAATTAATATACCCATGCCGCTTGGCAGCCCGCCGCTCGCGTGCATGATTAATGTTAATACGATGATGTCAACAAATACTTGTAAGTTAGTCTGTATGGCAAAAACGGGTTTTTTAATATTAATGGTATAGGCGCACACTGCGCCAAAAAACAGATAAAACATGCTGGTCACGTAGTAAACCAGCGTATTGGCATAGCCGATACCGCCTGCCGACGGTTCCAGTATTAGCAGTAACGCAATAAATATCCATGAAAGTGCCAGACGGTAATAGTTGAGAATGCGCAACGGACGCCATGAATGACTTACAGATAATGGTGGATTATGCTCGCTAATTGTTTTTAAAGTCGCCTGGTACATAGATAAACTCTTAATAAGTTATCGAAAAACAGGCATTTTCAATGCCAAACTATAAGAATTTATCGATTAGTCAATGTGGTCAGTTTCGGAATGCTCCTGCTTGTGTTTTTCACAGCAGTAACTATGACCATTGCCAAGGATTGCTTCAGATTCCGGGATATGAAGATTGCAATGGGCACATCTGACAGTATTTTTTAGAGGGGTATTTTTATTAGACTTAGGCTGTTTCGCCTGTTTTTGTCTAAGTAAAGATTTGGAAATTCTATAGATTAACCAAATTGAAATTATGAATATTAAATAACGCATATTGAATAGTTAAGATGATTCAGTTAACCTGCATTTTACTATGAAACACTCGCCACATCATGCCATTCGTATCGCAATTGCGCAAGCAAACATGCTTGTTGGCGATATAGAAGGAAATTGTGAAAAGATAATTAACTGGTCGTCCAGGGCGTTGAATGAACTTGGCGCAGATCTGGTCGTATTTCCTGAACTTGCATTAACAGGCTATCCCCCTGAGGATTTGCTCTACCGGTCTAGTTTGTATACCAGGATAGATCGCGCGATTAATCAAATTGCGCGTCGTGTTGAAACAGTCGCCGTTGTTTTTGGATTTCCGGAAAAAACACAGCAGGGTATCTATAATTCAGCCGCAGTGGTTATTGAAGGCGTGATCGCCGGCATTTATCGGAAATATGAATTGCCCAACTATAGTGTTTTCGATGAAAAACGTTATTTTATTCCGGGGACGACACCTTGCGTGGTCGATATCAAAGGTTTGCCAATTGGTATTACTATTTGTGAGGATGCATGGCATTCGGTTAGCTTAGCCGACGCCGCCAATGCGGGCGCGCAGCTGATACTCAACATTAATGCGTCACCTTACCATGTTGGCAAAGAATTATTGCGGGAGGAGGTTATACATGACAGAGTGATAGAATGTCGCGCCCCGGTAATTTACAGTAATCAGGTTGGTGGTCAGGATGAGCTGGTATTTGACGGTGGTTCGTTTGTGATGAATGCAGACTGTACCATTAGCACACGTGCCCAGCAATTTGAGGAAGCCTTGCTTAGTGTCGATTTTGAAATGACAGATTTGGGGGTTAAAGCGATACCCACAGAACTCGCCGAACGGCTATCCGATGAGCAGGGTGTTTATCGTGCGCTGATGCTCGGGGTCAAGGATTATTTTCAAAAGAATTGCTTTAAAGGTGCCGTGGTCGGATTGTCAGGTGGAATAGATTCGGCGCTGACGCTGGCGATTGCCGCCGATGCACTGGGTTGTGAAAATGTGCATGCGATATCGATGCCGTCTCAATATACGGCGGATATGAGTGTTGAAGATGCAAAAGCCGAGGCACAGGCACTCGGTGTCAAATTTGATATTATTCCGATAGAGCCTATCTATAACGAATTTAACAGGCATCTCGAACCCCTGTTTCCAAAATCAGAATTTGGGGTGATGCATGAAAACATTCAGGCGAGAGCCCGCGGCACGTTATTGATGGCGGTTTCGAACCAGTCAGGAAGTATCGTATTATCAACCGGTAATAAAAGTGAAATCGCGGTTGGCTATTGTACCTTATACGGGGATATGGTGGGTGGATATAGCGTATTAAAAGATGTACCGAAGACGATGGTATATCGTCTTGCGGCGTACCGTAATAGTTTGTCACCAGTGATACCGCAACGCGTTATCGACCGTCCGCCCAGTGCCGAACTGGCGCCAGACCAAAAGGATGAAGATAGTTTGCCTGCTTATGATGTGTTAGATCCAATACTTGAGCTTTATATTGAAAACGATTTATGCCTGGAAGATATCGTTGCGGCTGGTTATGAGTTAGAGACGGTCAAGCGAATTATCAAAATGGTCAATAATAATGAATATAAGCGTCGTCAGTCAGCGCCCGGGGTTAGGGTATCTTCCCGCGCCTTTGGCCGCGATAGACGATACCCGATAACTTCCGGGTTTAACAAAAGTAGTTCGGACTGATTATTTTTTCTTTGTCCACTTTTTAATCCAGCGGTTACGTTTACCGCCTTCTGTTAATAGTGGATGGTGAGGATAGTTTTTCTTTAAGACACGTACCGCGCCATTTTTAAGCTTGGTCAGTTTCAATCTGTCATAGGAGATGACCAATGCTTCCAGCGCGCTCTTGATACTGGGTGATTTTTCATAATGTTCAAGCACATATTTTGCCCGATTAGCGGCGGCGACATACGCGCCTCGCTGCATATAGTGACGGGCAATGATGATTTCATGTTTTGCTAAATTATTTCGCAGAAACAACATGCGTTGCCTGGCATCCTTGGCATATTGGCTATTTGGAAATTTTTCGACCAGTGTTTTAAAATTAAAAAACGATTTGGCTGCTGTGCCCGGATCCCGTGTGGACGGGTCAACTGGGAAGATTTTGGCGGCTATTCCTTTTTTATTACGGTAATTAATCAAACCTTTTAAGTAATAGGCATAATCAACATTGGGGTGGCTGGGGTTTAAACGGATAAAGCGGGTACAGGCTGCCAGCCCTTTCTCGAAATCCTCGTTTTTGAAATAGGAGAAGGCCAGTTCCAGTTGTCCCTGTTTCGCATATTTTCCAAACGGGTAACGGGCTTCAAGAATAACAAAATACTTGATTGCTCTATCATAATCTTTTTTGACCATCAATCCTTTGGCGGTATCGTAGATTTTTTTAGCAGACCACCCGGCGGTTTCATCTTTTTGTTTCGGTAGCCAGGAACAGGCATTTAATCCCAGGAATAGCATTGTTATCAGACTAATATATAATAAATTACGTTTCATAGACTTGTTTCTGCTTCGTTTTTTAATTAAATGTGGAGTAGCGTATAGTATATAGATATAGATATAGATTACTCTTATAGTATATAGATATAGGTTACTCTGTAAAAGAGCACGTTCAATATTTTTATATGCTGGATATTCTACTTTAAAATTGCCCGGTAGTGCTAGCAGGTGTTACGAAAACGCCTGTATATGTTAACAACATCACAAACACGATTATTTTTATTTTCGGTTATAATAAAAAACAATATTAATATTACCATCTACTATCAGTAACTTATGCTAAAAACACTCAATAGAGAAATTATCATACCGGATGAATACGCCGGGTTCCGACTTGACCAGGCATTGGCTCAGTTAATCAGTGAGTTTTCGCGTGGGCGAATACAAGCCTGGATCAAGAGCGGAAATATCTACATCGACAAACGGATTCCCAGGCCCAAAGACAAATTAAAAGGTGGCGAGACCGTGGTTATTCGTGTCGAATTTGAAGAAATATCGAGCGAGATCAAACCTGAAAAAATTGATATTAGAATCTTGTTTGAAGATGAGCATATTTTACTAATCGATAAAAAAGCCGGGATGGTTGTTCATCCAGCATCAGGACATACATCAGGAACCCTGCAAAATGCTTTGCTTTATTACCAGCCTGAGTTGGTCAATATACCGCGTTCGGGGATAGTGCATCGTCTGGACAAACTGACTTCAGGTATTATGGTCGTTGCCAAAACACTAGAAGCACATAAAAGTCTGGTCGAGCAATTGCAAAATCGTACCGTGTCCCGTACCTATATCGCGTTGGTGCATGGAGTGATGGTATCGGGCGGCACGGTGGATGCGGCGATGGGTCGACATCCGGTTGACAGAAAACGCATGGCGGTTGTCGAAAAGGGTAAACAGGCTATTACCCATTATCGGGTCGAGGATCGGTATCGGAAACACTCCCTGCTCAAGGTGAATCTCGAAACCGGCAGAACACATCAGATACGCGTGCATATGGCGCATATCGCGTACCCGTTGCTCGGTGATCCTGTTTATGGCGGGCGCTTTAAAGTACCGCCAAATGCATCGGAAGCACTGATGTCCGTGTTCAAAAATTTTACTCGTCAGGCCTTGCATGCGCAATCACTAAAACTAATTCACCCTGATAGTGGCCAGGCGCGGACGTGGTCCGCCCCCTGGCCAGAAGACATAAAGAACTTAATAGAAGCCCTGCAACTGGATTCCCAACAATCGGTCAAAATGTAGCCCGGACTTCGCGCAGCGAACGCCGGGGAAAAGAAATAGGGTTCGAAATTCAATTAAAACACGAGTATGCGCAAGGTAGTCGGTCGCTGACGAAGACACGGAAGAATAGGATGTTCGTTCTCCCGGCGTTCGCTGCGCGAAGTCCGGGCTACTTGCAGTTTTTAGTAATACCCGGGTTGGATTTTGTGTGTTTTAGTTCCGGGATATTAAGTGGTTTTACTTTCACGGTTTTAATATCTCTCAGGTGGTTGGCAACCACATCCCAAATCGGTGCGCCAGATACTTGTTTGTTAACACTGGCCCAGCCGGCAACCTTGTATTTTTTGCTGGCGCTGATTAATTTTCCATTTAAGCGCATATCGTTTATACGCGATCCAATTTTGTTTTTTGGATTAATACTATAAGTCAGCCCGCCAACACGAACCATATCGCCGCCTTGCTGGTAATAGGGGTCATGATGGAAAAGGTTATCGGCAACATCCTCAAGGATGGTTTTTATAAACGCGCCACTGAGTTTATTGAGCGTCACCATCGGATAGGTAATGGCCGTTTGGGTCATGACATCTTCAAAGGTGATACTATCGCCCGGTAGTAAGGTGGCTCCCCAGCGGAACCCCGGTGAAAATGCGATTTCCGCATCGAGTTTTTTAATGAGTGAATCAAGAATAATCTGGTCAAAAGAGCCATTAAAATTTCCGCGTCGGTATAACAGGCCTTCAGTCGTAGCCAATTTTTCATTGAGCTTGCCCAAATAGGGTTTGCGTGCGTTATTGATGTGTTCAGACATTTTTTTATCAGCCGCAATCAAATTAGAAAATACCGGTAGCAAATGATAGCGGAAGTCGGTTACGCGTTTTTGGCTAACTTTAAAGTCCAGCACTGATAAAAACTTTCCATAAGCGCCCGAGTTGGCGACCAGCGTTTTTCCAGATCTATTTTTAACGATCGTCGGTGCCGGCATGGCATCGTGTGTATGGCCGCCCAGAATCGCATCAATACCCGTAACGCGGCTAGCCAATTTAAGATCCACGTCCATTCCGTTATGCGATAGCAGCACAACCGCTTGTGCGCCTTTGGACCTGACTTCATCGACCGTTTGCTGCAATGATTCTTCGCGTATTCCAAAGCGCCATTTTGGAATAAGATATTTTGGATTTGCAATGGGGGTATAGGGAAATGCCTGGCCGATAATCGCAACCGGTATGGTATTAATTTCTTTGATTACATAAGGTTTGAAAACGCGTTCCTCAAAATCACCGCCAACAATATTTTGTGCCAGGAAATCCATTTTTCCGGCGAGATCATTTTTAATAATTTCCAGGACCCGTTTTTCGCCATAGGTAAATTCCCAGTGTCCAGTCATGACGTCAACGCCTAATAAAAGGCTCGCGTCCACCATGTCCTGGCCTTTGGTCCACAAGGACGTGGCTGAACCTTGCCAGTTGTCACCGCCATCGAGCAAGAGTGCGCCTGGTCTTTGCTGACGTAGATTTTTAACCAAGGTCATTAGATGCGCAAATCCCCCCATCTTGCCAAATTTTTTAGCCGATGCGGCATAGTTCAGGCAAGAAAATGCATAGGCACGCCGACTGCCAGGTTTGAGTTTAAAATATTTTAATAAGTATTCACCGGTCAGGTGTGGCGCTTTCCCAAAAGAGTTTCCCACCCCGATATTAAACCCGGGTTCTCGAAAATAAACTGGGTTAAGCTGGGCATGGACATCGGTTATATGCATTAAAGAAACGTTGCCAAACGCAGGTAATTCATAGAAATTACTTGGAGATTTGTCTGGGATAATCGTCTTTGTTTTTTTGCCTGTACGTCCATCGGCTATCAATGCCGGACTGGCGCCAGCGGCAATGGCAAGGGCCATCGCCCGCAAAAACTCTCGTCGTTCCATAGCTTGTCTCCGGTTTGTTAAATCGCTGGGTTACAAAGTATTCGTTAATTTTGGCAGGCGTTGTGGTGCGATACAACTGAATATTATCTGAAAAAATCGTCAGGAAACGAATACTAAATGCAGGTAGCCCGGACTTCGCGTAGCGAACGCCGGGAAAAAAGCAATAGAACTCAAAATTCAATTAAAACAGGCGTATGGGCAAAGTAGTCGGTAGCTGACTAAGACTAAGAAAAAATAGAATGTTCGTTCTCCCGGCGTTCGCTGCGCGAAGTCAGGGCTACTTGCTATCTGAGGAGAGTGGAAAACTGGCAACAAAGGATGCGCCGTGTGGACTGGCATTGTGCACTGTTAATTGACCATGATGCAATTGGGTAATTCCGGCGGCAATTGCCAGGCCAAGACCAAATCCGGGGGCATTGTGCCGTGTACTGTCGAGGCGGGTGAAACGCTCGAAGATATTTTTATGCTGATCTTCTGGGATGCCCGGGCCGTTATCGGTGACCGATAATATGACTGTGTTAGTCGATGTAGTTAGTCGGATACTGATTTTGCCATTTTTGGGCGTATAGTTGATGGCATTTTCTATAAGATTACTGATAATGCGCTCAAACAGTGTTGACACAGTTGCAAGCAATATACCGTCGGCTATTTGCTTGTCCAGGTGAATATTTTTTTCCTCAGCAACGGGTATAACCCGTTCTATCCACGATCGCACTAGATTGCTAATATTGGTTTGTTCAAATTTCAAATTGAGAAAGCCGGCGTCGGCCTTTGTTAATTCAAGCAGTGACGTGATCAAGTGTTCAAGTCTTTCAATATCTTCGAGCATACTGCCAATCGCGTCGCGGTAATATTGCTTGTCCCGGCTTTTATTCAGCGCCAGTTCCCCCTGAATTCGCATCGCTGTTAACGGGGTACGCAGTTCATGTGATGCACTGGACGAGAAGCGTTTTAGGGATAAAAATGATGTGTTAATTCGTTCAAGAAAATGGTTAAACGAACTTGTTAGTTTTTGAATTTCGATTTGCTTGCTTTCGGCAATGGGTACCGAAAGTTCATTGGGTCCAATATTGTCTACCGTGGCGATGAGCCGGTTGAGTGGTTTAAGTGCTGTTGTGAGTAACCACCAAATCCCCATGGCCGTGACGACCAGCGTTAACGGTAATAACCATAGTAGCAGTTCGTTTAATTTATCAGTTTGCGCTAAATAGGGTTCCAGCGGGCGTATCGCCTGGATAATAACAGATTTATGATTACTGAAGGGGGCTTTGTAACTGACATTAAGCAAACGGTATTGCGACTTGGAAAATTTAAAATTTTGATAGCTAATCGTCTTTCCAGCGGAAAATTTAGCCATCGGTGGTTCTATATGTATCATATAGAGAGAGCGCTTTAAAGGGTAACCTTTAATATTGCGTACCAAGTAAAGTACCTTGGTATTCAGGTATTCGTATAATTCGGGCTGGGCGATTTCACTCGTTAAGTCCACCGTGCCATCGTGCTTGAATTTTAATGAATATTTGACGCGCTCTATATCTTGTAATAATAATGTATCGAGCTGGTGAAAAAGGCTGTTTTTATTAAAATAGGTGGCAGAGAAATAGAGTAGTATCAGAACCACTGAGATTAAACTCGTGGAAAACAACATGATTTTGAATTTAAGCGACACAGCTAGTTTTCAAAATCGGGATTATCGGTAATCATAAAACCCAGTCCGCGTATCGTATGAATAAGTTTGCTTTCTCCGGGGGCATCAATTTTCTTTCTTAGGCGCATTATATGTACGTCAATGACATTATTCAGTGAGGTTGCCCGATCTACTTTCCATAGTTCCTGAATAAGTATTTTTCGTGACACCGGTTGATCTCGATTGCGCAATAACAATGCCAGTAACTCAAACTCTTTTGGCGTAAGGTTAAGATCGCGCGCGCCTCTAAAGGCTTTTCGGGTAATAATATGCAACTCAAGATCATTAAGCTTATAATCAACCTCGGGTTTGGGTTTGCCTATTTCCCGTCTAAGAAGTGCCTTGATGCGTGCCAGTAGTTCCGAAAACGCAAAGGGTTTGGTCAGGTAGTCGTCAGCGCCGGTTTCGAGTCCTGATACTCGATCTTCGACAGTGTCCCGTGCTGAAAGGATTAGCACGGGTATCGCTGAATCATGGCGACGTATGGTATTCAATATCTCTAACCCGTCCCTTCCGGGCAGATTTAAATCGAGAATAATAACGTCGGGTTTTGTTTCCAGCAGCAATACTAATCCTTCTTCGCCGGTAAGCGCCGGTAGGACATGGAATCCAAACTCGCGAAATCCAGTGACTAAAGAACCCAATACTTTAGGTTCATCTTCGGTGATCAGTATTATCGGTTTGTTCGGCTGCATATTATTGAATACACGATTTGGGATAAACGTTTCACTAAAACTATAACACCAATTATTAATCCGTTGATAAATCTGTCGATATATTCAGGTTGGCATCGGGTTATTTCTCAACGGTCGGCCTCATTGGAGAGGCCGGCAGAACCCTATATCGATATTGATCGCGGGACTTTACTTATGATGGCGATAATATTGCATTATGGTATATGATATCGAACGATATAATAGGCTGGATAACGTATAACTATTAATTTATAGGTGAAATATATGAGTATTAGTGAACCTGGGTTGAAATTTGATAAATTCACCGTCTTTGTCATTGGGTTTTTAGTTTCCGTGTATTCTTACGGAGTGGCTTGTGAAGAGCTTGCTGTCGTCAAGCAACCGGCTAAGACCGCGAATATCTATGTCTCGCCCACCAACCTCTCGCCAGGGGATCAATTGGTTATTAAAATGTCATTGCCGCACCCAGGAAATTTGGCGATCGTTGGCCCGGACGGCACTGTTTATTATCTTCATGATCCTGGCTCCAAGGTGTTTATGCAATTAACGCGCGATTTTAGTGAAATTAAAACCGTTAAACTGAATATCAATGAATTGATCGCAGCTTACTGGGCAGATGGGGAAAAGAAGCACGGTCCTGTTTTTAGGATGCCAGGAAAATATCGGGTTTTTATTGCCGATAACCTGGAGGGTGTTGAGCATGGAGAAGTTAATAGCCTGTCTGCAGAAATAAATTTTATTAACAAGCGGGTAAAATAAATATAAGTTTATAACATAAACACGGTTAGTTATTTGTTGGCTATTAATAATAAGCGAGAAATAGACTATTATTTGTACATAATGAACCGTGATAATAATATTAGTATCTGATTCAATATTAAAAATGTCTATAATAAGTACCAGTCTATTGCAAATAAACAACTTAATATTTTTCCATGTTGTTTTTTTGCCTAATTTAAGACTTGCAATACATACAAGTGTGTTGTTATGATTCAATCTATCGGGATTGGTGAGCTATTTTAACCATTAATTTTCAAATAAAATATAGTTGTAATAAAACAACAATTGAACACTAACAATTGAACACTGTAGTTAAGTACAAGTTTTCATTAAAGTTTATTATTTGGATTGGTTATTTCTAGATTATGGTGCTAGACCGGGTTGGGCAGTTTGTTCTATTCTTCCGGATAAATAAAGACTATAAAAAATTAATTTGTTCAGCTGTTAAATTTTAGTTAATTACTGTTAATATTCATTGATTTAGCTGGATTCTTATTAGTAAAACATTTAGAATCTTACTAATTCTGTGAACTTATAATAACTAAATTATTTGAAGAACATGTAATGAGGAGACTGACCATGGCCAGGGTAAATAGGATGTTTTTAGCAATTGCTATTGTGATACCAATGAGCATTTTAAATGCTGACGGGTTGCCAAGTCCTGATAACTTAACAATGAATGTTGTTAATCACGATGATCCCGGTACAATTACCGATGCTGAAAAGCCAGACGCAGGTGTTAGATTAGCAGGAAATCGTAATACTACCGGTGCCGGTCCAGGTGATGACAGAACACCAGGTGGTGGTGGCATCAAGCCAAATCCACAAGAAAAAGGCAATCGCGAGAAAAGTGACGACGGTAAAGACGGTCGTGAGAAAGATGATGACAGTCGTGAGAAAGATGACGATAGTCAAGATAGTCAAGAGAGAGATGACGACAGTCAAGAGAAGGACGACGATAGTCAAGAGAAAGATGACGATAGTAGAGATGGTCATAGTCATGAGAAAGATGACGATAGTAAAGGTAAAAAAGAGAAAAGTGATTAGCCATTTTTCTTGACTAGTTATTACTAAAGTTTTTTAAGAAGTTCCTGTCTTCAAATCTAGAGGAATTCGAAGGCAGGCCTATAAATCTAAATAAAAATTGGGGTCTAATATGAGTTTCCGTCATTTACTAGTGTTCTTGTCTATAGCGGTTTTACACGCCGGCTATGTACAAGCTGACCAGTCAGCTTTCAACAAGGGAATTGACTCTTTCAGGAAGGGTAACTATGACGACGCAGTCTTTCACTTTAAAAAAGCAAAAGCTAGCGGCGCAAAGAGTGGTAATATCAGTTATAACCTTGCTGTCAGTTATTTTAAGCTGGAACAATACGATCTGGCAAAACAAGCATTTCTTGATGCCGCAAAAAATGGCAAATACCGTCAATTGGCTCATTATAATCTGGGCCTGGTTGCCGACAAGCAAAGCAATCGTAATGAAGCCATAACCTGGTTTACCAAGGCTGCCAGTAAATCTGACAACAAGAAAATTGCTGAGCTGGCCAAAAATAAAGTGACTGCCATGGGGACTACAGATAATGCAGCTCCTAATGAAAGATTGCTGGCTGCTCGCGAAGATTCTAGGCAAGGATCTAAGACAGCACCCCGATTGAAGACTAAAGCCCAACGTAAAGTAAACGGTGGATTGACTCTGGGGATCGGTTTTGACGATAACATTTCTCTGGAAGCCCAAGAGGGACAAGGCTCGGGTTACGAAGGTAGTTATGGTGAAGTCTTTGGTTATATTAATGTCCCGGTAGGCGACATTTTTACTATTATCGGTAGTACTTATACTCAGGATTATTTTAGTGTAGACGGCGCTCCAGCTGGCCAGGACGATGCTGTTGATGATTTCAGTAATGTGTCTGTTGGTGTAAGAGCAAGGCTCAAAGCCAGTGCCTGGACGTTAACGCCTTCTATCGAATTTGTAGACAGTTATCTGGGTGGCAGTGGTTACCAAGATATTTGGGACTATAAATTCATGGCTTCAAGAGCATTAGGTAAAGGCAACCGACTTAGTTTCCGTTATCGTTTTAGCGATATCGAGTCTGAAGATAATCAATTTGATTATCTTGAAGGTGATCGTCAGCAATACAGAACTAGCTTTTATACAAAAACTCCATTTGGTCGCTTAAGATTACGCTATCAGTTTGAGACCAATGATCGTCAAGATCTTTCCACATCTAACTTCTCGCCGGATCGTCATTCATTCAGAGCAAGAATAAAACGTCCGCTATTTGGAAGGTGGAGCATGGCTACGGAGCTGGAGTTTCGCACTAGTGAATATGAAGCAATAGCAGTAGGTACTACTCGTGATGATGATCGTTTTAGATTTCGCCTTGATATAGATCGAAAAATGAATAAAAAATGGAAAATGGGTGTGCTGTATGTCTATACAGACAATGACTCAAATCAAAATACCTTTGACTATACCAAAAATGATATTCAACTTTATAGCTCATGGCGTTTCTATTAATAGCTAAGTAATTTTTAGTCAAATAAAAAGGCACGTAATACGTGCCTTTTTTATGTTATCGACAATAGTTAAAATTCATCTCTACCATTTTCATGCCAATCCGGGTTATCGGGTATGATTACCTTGGTTTTGTTGCCCGTAATTTTCCGCCGAAACTTACTTTTACCACGCGCGGCAGATAACGTAATATGATTACGTTTTACCTTTATACCTAACTGGCGATAAATTTTTTTTAGGTTTGGAAATTGCTTTGAGTGACTGTATTTTTGATACAGCGGTATAAATATTGATAAACCGGCTAACTGATCCAGTTTTAACATCATTTGCTTGGCGGTCCATTGCCGGTTATCGCCCATGCAGCAATCTTTAAACTGCTTTAATACACTGCCCAACGTGAGTTTACCGCCTGAGTGTTTACGTAGTTTAAAATCAGCTATCAATGCAATCGCTGCACCCGTCCAGTAGATCCGAAGATAATGCTTGTCTCGGTGAATATTAATCGCCGCTTCTGTTAGTGATTGATTGTGAGGGCTTTCACGGGCTAGCCTAAAACCATTGTGCATCAACTGCCAGGCCTGTTGCTCATCAATCAGGCCACCTCTGGCCATTAATATACTTTGCAAATAGGTGGCCAGACCTTCGGAAAACCAAACGTCTTTTTTGCTGATATAGGGGTGAAACATATGGCTTAGTTCATGTGTTGCATTCCAGTCACTCATAAACTCACGAATGTTTCGGTTTTCATCAACATAGAAATGTGCACCTAAGCCACCGCCACGCATGACTTGAGCAAAGGGAACCGCTGATTTTTTTGGTCCTATCGGGATCACTAATATTTGCGGTGATTTTACCGGAAATTCACCGTAAAGTGATGCAGTGGCTTGCGCAGCTGATCGAATCCACTGATACATTTGCCGACGTTGCTTGAATTTCCGTTGATCGATTAAGGCAACTCGTAATACTGAGTTTTTAACCTGAATTTTTTTTATTTCAAATTTTCCGATAGCGACCAGTGAAGGCCACTGCATTGGCGTGTTTTGAAATTCGAAAACAGTGTTTGAATTAGCGATGGACTTCCATGGTGTGATGACGTTGTATTCTGGCGGTAATCGAAAGGATACACGAATGATAGTCTCGGGTTTGATGGATGGCGGGTAGAGCATCCAGATTCGCGGAGAGATTATCAAGTCAGAGCCTACGCGATGGAGGTTACTTTGGGTAGTAATTCTAGCGGCTTTTGCTAAATCTAATTGGTATTTAAAACACTGGTTTTGCAATAGGGAGGCAAAAATCAGTTTTCCTCTATTGCTCTGAATTGTTTTTTGATTTGTAGAGTAGCTAATATAGCGAAGTGCAGATGTTAATGCAGGCGCAAGGCTTGATATCTGACTATTACCAAAGCATGCAGTGACACGGAATTGAGTTAATCCTTTATTGGTTGTTACGGTATAGTGAATATTATTGCTATAAACTAATGGGGAAAAGCAAATCGAGAGCCAAGCTACAAGCCTGAGCGACCAGAATTTAGTGGGTATTTTTAATAACATTGTTGTCAAATGATTCCTTTGGTGGGCTAATTTTTTGTTAGAAATTACCGAATTGTAGATGGGCTAGCGGTGTTAAGTGTAGCTTATGTAGCTTATTATGACTTCTTATAGTGTACTGTTTTACGGATATAGTTATTTCTAATTGATAAAACTAAGAATAACACTCTTTTTTTTGACGTAATATAAAACACATTGGTAAAAAAAGTACCCGAAAGTCCTTAAGCACGACAATCCTAATAGCATTTAAAACTTAGTATAAAAGAACATAATTAAATACTAAAAAACATTGGGATATTATACCGTTATTAGGGAAAATTAAGTGTATAAAGTTTGTTACAAAAGAAGTAAAACGATATAATTACAAGCATTGAATAAAGCAGCTTATGGCTTAGTGGGGAGTCATTTCTGTTGCACAATGAAAAATATAGACAGCTATTGATGTTGGGTTAATAACTGGTCGAGTTAATACAGATTCCCTAAAAAATATCTAAATTTTACCATGAGTTTAAAACAATAATTCCGCCGATTGTATCGAAGGACACGATAACCACATAAGGGTAATTATATGAAACATTCACACTTCTCTATCGCATGGATATTGGCACTGATCTTTGTGTCTGTATCAGTCACAAGTCATGCAAGGCCATTTCAGTTATTTGGTACTGAGCAAACGGAAAACAGCAAGGGTATCAAAGCACTTAATTCGGGTAATTATGATAAAGCCATCAATCATTTTAACAAGGCCCTAGCGTTAAGTATCAAGCGTTCTGGGGAAGGCAGTCCGAATGTGGCGACTAGTTATGGTAATCTAGCGATTGTTTATATCCGTAAAAAAGACTATCACAACGCGATCAACTATTCGGAAAAAGCATTAAAAATTAGCTTAAAACATAAAGGAGATGACGATTCAAAGGTAGCCTCTCTCTACAATAGCCTTGGTGTCGCCTATCATGGCAAAGGGGAGTACCAAAAAGCGGTCGATTATTATAGAAAAGCGATCAAGATAGATCTTAAGAAGTCTAGTAGCAAGCAATCAACTATTGCTAAACGCTATAAAAATCTTGGGCTGGCGATTAAAAAGCTAGGCAAGCGCGATAAGGCACTTGACTATTATAAAACTGCTGTGGAAATGGAAATAAAAGAATTGGGTGCGGAACATCCAAAAGTAGGTGAAAGTTATAATAATATCGCTGTTATTTATCGTCAAAAGGGTAATGTCAGTCGGGAAATAGAGTACGAAGAGAAAGCACTCGGGATAGTGTTAAAAACAGGTAAAACGAATAACCCAAAATTATTGACACGATACAATAATCTTGCGAATGCTTACCGGCGTAAAGGTGATCATAGCCGGTCAATAGAATATAATAAGAAAGCGCTTGATATGGAGCTTAAGAAGCATGGCGATAAAACCGAAACCGTTGCTCAGCGTTATGTTTCCATTGGCGCAGGATATCGTCGAATGGGCAGTATCAAGCCGGCAGTGAGTAATTATAAAATTGCATTGAGTATTCGAGAAAAACATTTGGGTGGCGATCATCCAAAAACAAAACTGACCGAAAAAACCGTAAGTACTCTTTCGCAGAAGTTACTGTTTGGGAAAAAATCAACAGGGACTCAGGTTGCCGCCGCACTTAAAGGTCGAAAAAGTGATATAGCCCGTAAGCCCTTAGCTAGAAAAGCAATTGCTAAAAAACCGGTAGCGAAGAAAAAGCCGATTGCCAAAAAACCGGTAGCGAAGAAAAAGCCGATTGCCAAGAAACCGGTAGTGAAGAAAAAGCCGATTGCCAAGAAACCGATAGTGAAGAAAAAGCCGATTGCCAAGAAACCGATAGTGAAGAAAAAGTCGACTGCCAAGAAACCGGTAGCGAAGAAAAAGCGGATTGCCAAAAAGCCGGTAGCGAAGAAAAAGCGGGGCGCCAAGAAACCGGTGGCGAAGAAAAAACGTCGTGTAAAGAAAAAGCGTATTGCCAAGAAGAGAAAATCAACAAAAAGACGTTCCACCAGGAAAAAAACTGGAAAGTCTAAGCCAACGGCAGCGAAAAAAGAGGCCGTTAAAAAAGAAGAGTCAAAATCTGTAGATAAGAAAAAATCAGGCGATTCGTTCTGGAGCCAGTAGTTCTCAACCCCGGATTTCGATTCACGGAATCCGGGGATAATTTTAGATTTCTCTATTGCTTCTGGCAAATTTCAGCAGTCTTTTCATTTTTCGATTTCTAATGTTATCAGCAAAGTCTTTAGCACTGGCGCCAATATTATTTTTTAGCTTTGGATCAGCACCTGCATTTATCAGAACTCTCGCAATTTCGATATCATTGACTGCCACTGCGGTTATTAACGGGGTATTACCGACATAGTTTTTGAGATTTACATCTGCTTTTTTTTCAATTAGCAATAAAACGATTTTTCGATTTCGAGATTTAACGGCATAACCTAGAGGCGTTTCCCCGTCGGTATCTGCTTTATTAACATCGTTGCCATTTTTTAGTATTTCCTTTACCGCTTCGATTTTTCCAGAGGTAATAGCTTTATGTAATGTTTCAGCAGATAGTAAGGATGAAAATAAAACGGGTGATACTAATATTAATAGAAGTATGGATTTGGAAATTCGCATTTTTTATCCCCTGACATTATTCGTTATAGATAAACTGTCCTTAGGGCTTATATAATTCCTGTTATTTGACCAGTATACACAGATTAAACGGTTTTAAAAACAACTTGAAGATCACCGTTATTTTACTAAGCTGAAAGATAACAACATTGAATTTGTTGTTATTACAGCTTGTAGATTGATTAGCCATGTTCAGGGTATATTTTTCAGCTTTCAATACTGGAAACAAATGGACAATATATAACGCGCTACCATTACTTTGTTAAGGATTTATATCATGTCCGATTCGCATATTATCGAGATCAGAGCCACAGAGGCTTGGGATATTATTAACACACAGCCTAAAGCCATATTAGTGGATGTGCGCTCGCATATGGAGTTTCTGTTTATCGGTCATCCAGCAGGTGCAGTGAGTATCCCTTGGATTGATGAACCGGATTGGGTTGTTAATCCCAAATTTGTTTCTGAAATTAGGCAACTTGTGCTTGGAGGGGTGTCCCATGACCTTGATGGAAAAGGTGTACCACTAATATTGATTTGCCGAAGTGGAAAGCGTTCGTTGGAAGCAGGAAACTTACTGGTTTCCGAACAGTTTAAAAATGTATACAGCATAAGCGATGGGTTTGAGGGGGAACTGGATTCAGAGCATCACCGTAGTACCACTAGTGGATGGCGATTTGCAGGATTGCCTTGGGAACAGTGTTGACTTGTTCTTTTGATTGAATAAATACACAATTCAACAAGATTGATGAGAGTAACATGAAGAAAAGCGTAAATATCCAAAATGCTGAACAGGAGAAAAATAGCTGTGCAATTTATAAAAAAATCACGGTAAAACCAAGCTATTAGTAACAGCCTGGTTTATGTAGTATTGGTTAAAACCTGCTATTGTTATTACCTGTATTGGTATTGTTGCTTGGGGTATTATTGCTTGGGGTATTATTGGATGGTGGTGGACCTTTATGCCTTTCTATAACCGTCTCGGTAACCGCTAGTGGATCGTCATGGTCAACTACGTTCATCGTACTATCTTCTTCGCGACGCATTCCATCTGCGATAGCAAATTGAATAGAGAAAAACACTAATAATGTTGTACTAAAAACTTTGAATATCTTGGACATTATTCCCTCTTCTCAGGTGATCTATTACTAATATAATCATTAGCTTGGTTTTGATTAACATACCATTATTAAAAGCGCTATTGCAAGCAGTTAGATCTCAAACTAGCTAATTATAGCTATTTCTCTATTTTCCTCGATATTAATCACCATTAAAAGAGACGGGAAAGACAGTGAAACTTAACAAAGAATTTTGTAAGCCTTTAAATAATAAAAGAATAATCGAGAATTAATATTAAAGGCTACTTTATGGAAGGAAAGAAGTGATATAATCCCTAAAAACTATAAAGACGTATAGGTATAAATAACTAAACTAAAATAAATAAATCAATTTTGATAAAAGTGGGAAGATTCGGAAATGCACCGTAATATAAATAGAGCGAGTAAGTTGGGAACATTGTTTCTGTTGATGAGTAACGTATCGAAAAAACTAAAACCAGTCATGTGGGGTTGGTGGTATAACCAGTTAGCAAGGCGCGACCAACATGGTGAATTACTTTTTATGAATTATGGATATTATTGTCCGCAATCAATAGCGATAAAGCTAGAATCCGAAGACGAACGATATCGGCAACCTATTCAGCTTTATGAATATGTCGTTAATAATCTAGATTTACATAAAAAAAATGTGGTAGAAATAGGCTGTGGGCGCGGTGGCGGGGCGACCTATCTGGCGCGTTATCACGGCCCGATAAGCTATACCGGTATCGATCTATCGAAATCGGCTATAAACTGGTGTAAGGAACATCATACTTTGCCAAATATCGCTTGGAAACAGGGTAGTGCCAGCCGAATACCGATGCCGAATAAAAGTACTGATATTGTTGTTAATGTTGAGTCATCACATTGTTATCCCTCTATGGATCTGTTTCTTGAAGAAGTGATGAGAATCTTAAAACCGGGGGGGCATTTGGCATTTTGTGATCTAAGGGATACTCATTCGCTCGATAAACTTAATGAGCAAATTGACAAGTCTGGTTTGAAAATTATTCGTCAGGAAAATATTACCCAAAATATTGTCGAGGCGCTGGATAAAATGTCAGATTCCCGTATTGAGGGAATTGATAAAAAAGTACCGCGTCTATTGAAAAAAGCTTTTCGTGATTTTGCGGCAGTCAGAGGCTCTACGTTTTATGAAATGTTTAAAGATCGCCGAATGTCGTATGTTTATTACCAGTGTGAAAAATAATTCGTCTTCGTTGCTAACGATAAAAAAAGGGGGTGCTCGCCCCCCTCATTATCGGCTATTAGCTGATAAAATTAATGATCGTTATAAGTTTCTACTTC
The DNA here is from genome assembly GCA_003233345.1 of Gammaproteobacteria bacterium. Lineage (GTDB taxonomy): Bacteria > Pseudomonadota > Gammaproteobacteria > SZUA-21 > SZUA-21 > SZUA-21. Next base: position 23,439 of record QILK01000238.1, read on the forward strand.
ATAAGTCGTATAGTGATTATCACTAGAACCGTGAGCATATCCGTGTGAATAGCTTTCGCTATGACTAACACCGTGATCGTTATTATGCTGGTTTGAGTTAGCGATAGCACCGATGATGGCAACGGCACCAACGGCTTGTAAAAATTTCTTACCACTATCACCTGCTGAAGCTGTATTAATAGATACTAGGCTTGCTGCCAATAATGTTACTGCAGCGATAGCTGTCGTTTTAATAGAATTTTTCATGATATATCTCCTGATCGTTAAGTTTATACCGTTAGCGACACGTCATTTATAGAGAGAAAATACAAGCTAAAATGAACAAGCGCTTTAAATTATATTGAATGAAACTAAAATAATCATATTCATTCAGCATTTAATGATTTGTCGCATGAAGGTGAAAAAGGGTTCAGGTTGATTTCCAGCGCGGATCCGAACGCGCTCCCCACGAACTTTGTGGTTTTTAAGCAATTGCTTAGTGAGTTAAAAGGCGCTTTAGGGCTTAACCGTTAATGCTGGAAGCTCGCTATGTTTTAGTTTAAGTAGCACTGTCCACCCGCTATGCTAGATGGCTGAAAGCGGCCAAGTTTACTATAATCATTTAATATGCAAGCGATGACAAAGATGATCGACCAGTTTCGACTAAAATCTGGAAGAGTTCTGGCAAAGAAATATGAAGTTATTTCTCAACTTGGAGAAGGTTGGGAAGGTGAAGTTTACTTAGTTAAAGAAGTTAGTACCGGTATTGAACGGGCAGCCAAGTTTTTTTTCCCCCATCGTAATCACAATGGGAAAAACTCGAAATTTCATGCAAAAAAGCTACACAAACTCAGGCATTGTTCGATAGTCATCCAATATTTAACGCAGGAAAGTATTATTTTTCGCCGAGTGCCAGTCACTTTTTTAATATCCGAATATGTAGCAGGCGAACCTCTTTCTGAATTTATAAAGCGTCAGCCTGGAAAAAGGCTACAGCCCTTTCAAGCAGTTCATTTATTACATGCGTTAGCTAAAGGTATTGAGTGTATTCATCGTATGCGTGAATACCATGGGGATTTGCATACCGATAATATCATGTTGCAGCGTTTTGGCCTCGGTCTTGAAGTGAAACTGATTGATTTTTTTGACTGGAAAGCGCCTAAGACAGAGAATATTCAGGGAGATGTGCTTAATATGATTAGAATATTCTATGATGTACTCGGCGGCGCCAGGTATTATGCTAATCAGCCTCAGGAAGTAAAAGATATTTGTCGGGGTTTAAAGTCGTCGCTGATATTAAAACAAGTTAAGACCGCTGGCCAATTACGCGAATATCTCGAAAGCATGGAGTGGTGTTAATGGGCATGGGGTCTTTAGAGTCACGACCGGAGAGTGGGAAATTATATAGTCATCAGAATATGGCGCGTGCAGAAATTCACCCTTTTTTATTTGGGCAGGTTTCAGTGTTCAGTCGCCAGTGTCCAGAGAGTGAAAAAAATAATGAAGATTCGCTTCTAATTTGTCCGATTAACGAATCAGCAGGCTTATTAGCGGTGGCAGATGGTATGGGTGGCATGGCCAAGGGAGATATCGCATCGCGTATTGTCTTGGATACGCTACTCGAATTTATAACAGTGGGAGATACTAATGCGTCTCCGCTGCGTAATTCTGTACTTGATGCGATTGAAACGGCTAACACACGGGTGATAGAACTGGGGGTCGGTGCGGGAACGACTTTATCTGTTTTGGAATTTGATGAAAATAAATTTCGATCTTACCAGATTGGAGATTCGGTAATATTGGCCGTTGGGCAGCGAGGAAAAATAAAGCTGGAAACCTTGTCTCACTCACCAGTAGGTTATGCAGTTGAATCGGGGTTGCTGGAAGCGGCGGCCGCAATTAATCACCAGGATCGTCATATGGTCTCGAATTTTATTGGTTCTAGCGAACTTAAAATAGAAGTCGGTTCATGGTTTGAATTTTCTGACCTCGATACTATTCTTCTCGCCACTGATGGGCTAACGGATAATTTACACATCCCGGAAATAGTCGATACTATTCGAACGGGTAAGCTGGAAGCAATATCGCAAAATCTTGTTACCCTTTCGACAGCAAGAATGGCGGCTCTATCAATCGATTCACCTTGCAAACCGGATGATCTAAGTTTTGTTGTCTTTAGAGGTGATAAATAATTGTAAAATAACATAAAAGTAAAAAACCGGTATTCCTTGAACCTGGCGGTAGATTGCAACGACATATTATTAACATTAACTTGTTAAGTGGAGAAAAAATATGTCTGATTATGATGATTATGCATTAACGGGAGATGTTGACAGTTTATATGATAAATATGATCTGGAAACCGAGTCGGTAGTCATTACCGGCAATATGCTAAATGGTATTTACGAGGAAAATGAATATGATTCTATTCATTCATTTGGCGAGGCGCCAGAACCTGAGATTGATCGTGGATTAAAACCGGCAGCTAAATTTCTGGCAAGAGATCATGATAGAGCCGTCGATAGATCTAATGATAACAATACAACTGAAACGTTTCAGTTGCATGTTTCTTCACTGATTAACCAGCTAAAAACCTCAGAAGTATTCCCGACGTATTTAACAAAATTATGGATTAGTGCGCTTGAAGCGATTGATGTTAATGATGCCGACCAAGGACTGGAAATACTGGATGAAGTCTATCGGCAATTTACTAACGTTTGTTTTTGTTATAGTTCACAGGATAATGAGTACCCATTTCATAATCATAAAAACGAGATATTCTTTACAGAAAGAAGTACGGTTAAACATGAGTGCAGTTGGGTCGCCTATATACTGAAATCACCGAAAACATTAACAAGCTTCAATAAGCGGGATCAGGTTTTGCCACGATAAGGGGGATTAGCGAGGTTAGAAAATAGCAGGCTCAGCGCTCTGAATTAGGTTACACTCGGTGTATGCAAGCACCGGCATTTTACTTTCCAATCCAGAATGGAAAATACGAGGTTAAACCGGGTTTTTTCCCGCTGGATACCCATTTTGGCAATGGGCGGCAGGATTCAAGTCTGTTTCAACTGGATAGCGATTTTCAATATTATCGTAGACAAAAATTAAAATCGAGAAGTGAAAAACTCGAAAAATATTTTTGTACTGACCAGATTGAAGGGAAAACATTATCGGCAGCGGTCGCGCTTATAATCGAGCAATTATGCGCAGACTATAAAAATTATTTTAAGCTCGATTCTACTCACTGGCAATATACTACTCTAGAATGCAGTCTAACCAGTGAAAAGCTGATATTTGACAGGCAATGGCGGCTGATTGAGTCGGAGGCTGATGTTAATCCGCCTTATCATCACGTGCTTGATGCACTGGCTAGTCAGATTCAGGAAGACTTGGCATTGCTACAATTTGATAGCGCCTATGGTAATAGGCTTGTCGCTATTCACTTGTGTTTTCCTAACCACTGGGGAGCAGAAAGCAAAATCGCGAATAATTTTACAACGATTCACAAGCCGGTTCCCGGTATTGACAATATAAATAAAAAAAGTAGCGCATTGTTAAAAGCTGTTGTCGATAAAGGTCCGATGGTTCGTTTTGCTTGGGGTTTGAGTACAGACAAACGTTTGAATCATCATCCACAACCTGCAGAAGGACAAGATCAAAGTCTTTGGCATGGTAGAAAATTCAATGCAAATGATCCATGTTTGTTTATGCGAGTAGAGCGTCAGGTTTGTTGGGGACTGCATCAAAGTCAGAGTTTGCTTTTTACAATTAATACGCGTTTTATCGATTGTCACGAGATTAAGAAGAACCGTCACAGGTTATCGCAGTTAATTTCAGCGATTTCATCAATGAGCAAAGAATCGTTAAACTACAAAGGGCTGGATGAAGATAAAAGCGCGATTATAAACTGGTTAAGGCGTCCGAATTGAAGCAAAACCCGAATAAATCTCCCGCGCGATGCCGGTTAGTGTATATGGCTAGCTGTTTCTTTATTCCAGGATTGTAACAAAGAGATTATTTTTTGATGGCCCTTTTCTTTAGCATAATCGATTGGGTACTTACCAAACTTGTCGCGAGTACGTATCTTGGAGCCCTTGGCTAGTAAAAAACGCACGACATCCGCATGCCCACCGGCGGCGGCCGAACGTAGCGCTGTTCCACCCTGATGATTGGTCTGATGAATATCTGCACCGTGATGAATCAGTGATTTTACCAGTTCCAGTTTTCCCATATAAGCGGCGAGTAATAGTGCTGTTGCACCGCCTTTATTTTTAAGGTTTGGTTTGGCGCCCGCTTTTAGAAGATATTTAAAGGAGGCCGCGTCGCCTCTGGCGACGGCGATCATTAATGGGCTTAATGCCCCGGATATCTGATTGACCGGCGCGCCAGCATAGACCATTTCGGAGACAAGAAAATTCTTTTTATAAGCAATCGCGGTGTGCAGTGCAGCGCCCACAGAAGAGGCCTGTGTGGTCAGAGGTATGTCTGCTTTTTTAAACGCCTGAATAGTTTTCCAGTCTCCCGAAAGTATAGCAAAACCTAGTGCGTTAAATTTTTCAGGACCTTGCAACAAAGGATCGGCACCACGATTAATTAAAAAGGCAACACTGGTCGAGTGCCCCCCGCGGGCGGCGACCATTAACGGCGTGACCTTAAACCGGCTAGTGCCTTTATAAGACTCGCCAGCAGCAATTAGAAAAGACAGAACATTCGTGTGACCTTTCATTGCGGAAACATGGGCCGCATTCTGGCCATCGACATTTTGTTGATTGGTATTAGCACCGGCCACTAAAAGTTGTTTTACTGATTCCAAGTGCCCCATTTGCGAATGGGCAATAAGCGCTGTGCGCTTGAACTTGTCTTTGTGATTAACATTCGCCCCGGCACCAATAAGCAACGGTACAATTTTATCGGCATTGGGACTCGCAGCCGCTGTAATTAGTGGCGTTTCGCCATCGCGATTTGAATAGTTTGGGTTCGCTTTGGCGGCCAGCAAAATGCGTACGATAGCTTCATGCCCTGCGTAAGATGCGATAATTAACGGAGTCAATCTGTTCTTGATCGGCGTATTAACATTGGCGCCAGATTTAATTAGTCTTTTAACATCGGAAATATCACCCAGCGCCGCTGATCGAAACAACTGTGAGGCCTTACTTTGAGGTTCAGGTTTAATAGAGTTTGCTGCTGTGAGCTGCGGTGAATGTAGATTCGATTTGCGATTATCATTGCTGTTGGAGATCGCCAATACAGTCAGTGTGTTAGAAATAGAGAGTGTAAATAGTATAAATATCGCCAATTTTGACATACGCTAACATCACCTTTTTTATCGCTTTAGGGCTTATATTGCCAATCCGTTTTTTCTGTTGCCTAGGTATTGTACCGCGCATAAGCAATAGCGTCTATTAGTCGTAAATAGGTATTAATGTTAATTATGACGGTAATAATTCAGCATGGATAGTGTAACTAACAGATAATTATAGAAAAATATTAATATTTGAGTTTATTGAACCCCTATGGGAAATATGTAAACCAGTAACTAAGCATTTTGTTACCTGTACTGGCGCTAGCAATTGTATGAGTTTTAGTCATGTTTTGGTGTAATGGACTATATGCCATTCAACTACTAACTGAACAAATTCGTCAATAGAGCCGGTCTATATAGGTAAAAATTGTCCCGTATTTGTTGCTATCAGTAAATTAGGTAGAATAGTGTCTTAAGTAATAATTAATGGACTAGTTTTATTCAGTTAACTACAGGAGAAGCAAATGGGAGATTTCCTTAATAAATCGCTAGGATTGGCGATGTTGGTAATTGTCACTGTGGTGCTAACAAGTTGTACTACGTTTAGAAAAAAAGCAGATAACGGTTATTACAAACAGCGTGTAGTTTACCATTTTAATAATATCGAAACAGCTTATAGAGGATTACGCAATATCGACAATCATTTAAATGCTGTTAATGAGAAAAACACAGAAGTGATAGCGGTTACCCATGGAGGTGGTGCCTATATGCTGGTTAATGGTATTCAGGATAAAAGTGGAAAAACATTTGATTCGTATCTAGCAAAACTGGCTAATCGTGGTGTTAAGTTTCAAATATGTTCCAATACCCTCAGAAATAAAAAGATACCTAAATCCAAAATCAGTATTCATGCAACCGTTGTTCCATCCGGCGCTGCTCAGTTGGTTCACTTGCAGCAAAAAGGTTATATTTATATTAAACCTTAGCGTTGCTGTCGCAATTTTAAAAAGATCAAAAGGCCGGTATAGGCCTTTTGATCTTTGTAATTTTTTTATAGGTTATTTAATAGTCGTTCGCCAAATGATTTTAAATACTAGAAAATTAGTCCTTATTACGCTGGTTTGCTGCATCGGATTTTTTCTGTCGGCATGTACCTCCACTGGCGTCAATATTAAAACTGAAGTGGTCAAGTATGGGAAGCTGGAATATTATAGCGTTGAAAAGGGGGCGCCAAGAATTGTATTTATCAACGGGGGTGGGCCTTCGAATTATAAGGTATGGAGAAGTGTTTACGCTGAAATTCAAAAAAAACATTCTGTTTTTGCCTATAATCGCTTTGGCGCTGGAAAGAGTAGCAAGACAAAAATTCCCCAATCGGCTTCAGAAGTAGTAGACAATTTGCACCGGTTATTGAAGCAGGCAAGTTACAAACCTAAGTATATACTCGTCGGGCATTCTCTAGGTGGGTTGTATGCAAATCTATATGCGCGACGCTATCCACAAGAAGTGGCCGGTGTGGTGTTGGTTGATGCTGTCCATCCGGCGTTTAATAAAAGGCTTAAACAAGCAAACATAAAACAGGGTAAGCTCGGCAAAACATTATTAAATATATATAGAAAAACTAATCCAACGAAATATTCAGAAGTGGCAAGCATGCGCATTAACCGTGTGCAATTACAGCAGGCTGCGGCCTTTCCAGCCGTGCCGCTGACAGTGGTCAGTGCTGGAAAAATTGGGGGGAGCAAAAAGCGCGTGCAAGTCATCAGAAAACTGCAATTAGAACTAGTTGCATTATCCCCACACGCACGGCATGTCATCGCTAAAAAAAGCGGTCATATGATTCAGCGTAATGAGCCAGAATTGATCATAAATGTAATTCAAGAGATGATTGCCAAAGTTAGTAAGTACTGACTATACGTGGTGTAAAATAGAGTGCTAGTTAGAACTAGCACTCTATTTATTTTTTAGCGTAAGCGGTTTGCCACTATTCCCGGCAGGCTAGTTTACCGGCCATCTTTTGACCGCAAACCTTGAGCCAGACATTCCGTTTACCGTGTTTCATGATATGGCGGCAGGCAATCCTGCGACCATTTTCTCGATAGGATTTAAAGGTAACGGTGCGACCATCACGACATTGCAATTCGGTCGTGGAAACCCGTGGGATATCGAGATCATCCTGATTGTGTTTATTCTTACCGTGCGTAGGTTTACGGTATTTTTTGCGATTCTGATGGCGACGTTTATGTTCGAGATGGCGACGCTGTTTCCGGAGACGGAGACGTTGCTGTCGAATACGGCGCTGTCGAATACGGCGTTGGTGTCTAAGACGATGGCGTTGTTGTCGGAGGCGTTGGCGTTGCACGCGCATGCGCTGACGTTGTTTTTTTAGCCGGACATGTTGGCGATGTAGTTGTCGACGACGGAGTTCACGGCGAAAACGGCGGTCGCGGCGAATATTTTTAGCCTGATTTGGGTCGTTGGTATTTGCCGAATCATTGCTATTGGAAGGATCATGATTTGTATCCACAGGCATGACAGGGTTGGATATTGCAACAGGTTCTACCGGGTTGGGTGTGACATCAGGTTCTACCGTGCTGGGTGGTTCTGGGGCAGTGTTAGCATTCGGATCAATAATGGTTAAAGAGTCTCTTGAATTCCTGAGTGTGGAATTGTTAGAGTCGGATTCCGCAAATGCGGAGCTAACGATTAGACTGCCAGAAAAGAATAGGATAACGATTGTAAGGACATTTTTTTTCATATAGATCACCCGGGATACAGTAGACGCATATCAGGTTGGCGACCATTTTTGTTAAACCTTGTGAGAGCTACGTCACACTATAGCGAGAGTATAAGCTGAAATAGGGAAATGAGTTTTAACTCGAAAGGATTATTTATTTTCTCGAGAGCGCGGCGTGCGCCGTTTGCCGGATTTCGATATGTTTGTCTTTAGTTAAAAGCAGTAGGGTTTTTTTCAATGTATTAAGATTTTTAGCGACTTCCATACGAATATCCGGGTCCGGGTCTTTCGCCAAAATTGTCAGCGCACCGACAGGTACATATTCAAAACGAGCCGTTACGCGACGGACATCGGTAACCTTGTCTTTTGCAAGAATTAAAAAGGTTTTGTCTTTGGTGGATAAATTGGTGGCAACCGCGATTCTGACATTCATCGAAGAATCTTTAGCGAGTGCATGTAAGGTAGCGCCGGAAGAGCGACGATTGCTGGCGACGGCTACCCTAACTTTTGAGCTCAGACTGTTAGAGAGTTTTTCCAGTTCAGCGGGCTTGGTGTTAGCATGAGAAGCTTTACGATATTCCGACTCAGCTTCGGCTCCAGCCGGTATTACCAGCAAAATTAATATTGCGCATAAAACCGATGGATTGTGAATTTTATTTAAACGTCTATTCATGCTAATCGTCATAAAACAAAAAATTAATACAGGTCTACCAATGGATGCTAATTTTTAGCGGTTTTACAAATATTTATCATCTTACCCAGGCGATGGGAAATCTTTTTTTTCTGACTGGAGTCTATGCGCAAGTAATAGTCACTAATAGTGCGCACCTGTCTACAGCGACGTCCCCGACATGCTTTATGCATTCGCTTGGTAATGCATTCGCCTTTACCCTTATCGCAAGACAGCTTAATCCGGTCTGAGGCTACGATCGAGTTAAGTTTAATCAGGCGAAACGGAATTCGAAAATCAGCGCCATGGTTGGCGGTGCTGCTACCCTTAGACTTGTCATGCCACTCTAGCCGCCAATTAATCAAAAGCTCGCAGCCGTTAGCATTATAGCTAAAGCGCTCTTTTTTGGTTTTGCTGCCAATATTACCTACCGTGTTTCTGACCGCATACTTGGAAAGGGCTGAAGTAACACGCGCATTATGATGGCCGCTTGGTTCTGCTGCATTAACGGAAAGAAACGGAAAAGCTACCGCTAAAGAAACAAAAATTAAATAAATTTTATTATTTATCATGGTATTAGTGTAGAACAAATGTTTAGTTAAGTTTTATAATTATAGAAGCTAATTCTAGACCCAAATTAATCAAAAAACCAGCAAAAACACTAATTCACCTAGTTTTTGAAAGTTATCACCCGTGTTTACATAATAGATAATGCGCTGCTTTGAAAATTAATTGAGCGAGTTTCCCTGCTTATTTTGAACCCTATCACATTTTCACACGACGAATAAGGGAATACGATAACTATTTCAAAAAAACATTTACTTATATCAGCTATATTAATAAAACTGGAAATAATGGATTTGACTATGATGGAATTAAGGTACAGCAGTTTATTAAGGATTCATGGAATACTGCTAATAACAGTAGGTTTGGTGTTTCAATTAGCGTATTTTTTTAAGTCTAGTGAGCTTTCGATCGGCCTGCAGTTGACATCATATACTATCGTAATATTAAGCGTTATCGCCATCGCCTTGATGACAAAGCGTATATATATAAAGACGTCCAGTGATTATATTGTGCTTAAATTGTCGCCTCTAAAAAAAGAGCGAAAAATATATCATTATGATATCAGCGAGATCTTGCTTAATAGTGAATATGTTTTGATTAGATATGGGTCGCAAAACACCAGCGTCCGGGTTCCGTTAAGGATGTTTCGGTCTGGCGACGCCGCTCGGTTAGTGGCTAGAATCAAGCATGTCATTATCTAAATTTTAAAAACTGGTTATACGTCCCTGTATAGAAATACCAAAATGCTTGTATCTTTAGCGCCTGTGATCACCAGCTGCTTCTTTGTGAGATTCGCGTGAGGAATAGTTCTCTTGTTTCTTCTTATGGTGTTTATTTTCTTTTTTAGATTCCTTCTTGCGTCGAAAAAAACTGAATAAACTTCTTTTACGTTTTTTCTTCTCAGTTTTGTCTTTTTCGTGGTGTTTTTTATTGTGTCGATACTCGTCTACCGTTTTTATCATTTTGTGTACGTTGTTGCTATCACTGCCACCAGATTGTTCTTTACTATAATTGGTCTGACGGTTATTTGAGGAATGTTTGCGATAAGGGGCTGGTGTATTCGCGAACTGACGAAACGTTGGGACTTTTCTGAATTGGCGAGTATCAAAAAAATGAGCACCATAATTATGTTGGCATTTGCTGCGGAAATACCCTCTGATCCTTTTTTGACCTTTGTAATGCCAAGCGCCAGAACGCATGTTGATATAATAATTTCCGCCAGGCAGCCGACCACACATTCTATTCTCGATATTGGAGATTTGGTAGTTGTTTAGCTTAATCCCATTGATTGTAATTTGGCGACCATAGGCATTAGCACTGGCAATAGCCAGAAGGCTGGTAAATATGAATAAACAGATTGAAATGATCGACCTTTGTTTCACAGTGAAGGCTCCTTGTGGTTTATTTAGTAACATTGCTTATCTCTAACGTACTATTAACCTAAAGAGGTCAGTAAAAGCAAATTCTTTATAATATTTGCCTAATATTTGTACAATTTGTGTCGTATTTGCGATATGCGAGCATTGACGAATGCAATTTGCATCTCAAAGAAATAGTTGCCTAGTTTGGGTCACCCGCCTGTTTACGAAATACTAATAGTCGATTATTGACCGGCATTTGAAAATCGTCAATCAGGTGCAGGTTTTTTGTTTTTGCAAATTGCTTGATATCGGCAATATCCTTTATGCCACTATTTGGATCACGTGTTTTTAACATCTGGTCGAACTGTTGGTTACTAATACTGGTATATTTTCCATTATAATTAAAAGGACCATACAAGCAAAAAAGGCCAAAATCGTTCAAAACCTTTGTCAGTCCTGTAAACATGCATTTTACTTCTTCTGTTGACATAATATGGGCAGTATTTGCCGAAAAGGCATAATCCATGTTACTTAAAGGCCATTCGTGTTGAGTAACATCCAGCGCCTGTGCTGCGCCGAGGTTATCGGAAGGTTGATGTTGACGCCAGGCTTCAATGCCATCAAGGTTTGTCAGCACATCAGTAGGCCACCATTGCAGATGTTTTAATTGCGCAGAAAAATAGGCCGCGTGCTGCCCAGTCCCGGCGCCAATTTCAATGATACTGCCGGGTTTGATAAATATTTTTCGCACCCGGTTTAAGATGGGTTCGCAGTTTTGAACACTGGATTCTGAGTAAGGCTTGTTCATAATAAGGTTATCTAAATAAGTGTATGTGTATTTTATAGTTTACAGTATACTTTTTCCATGCTTGATTTGATCGCTTCCCGTTTTAAAAAACTATCACCTGCCGTTGACTTCTGGTCGTTAAGAATTGTTGAAGGACAGTCGCAAGCACTTAGCGTTCGTCAGGATATTCTTGAGCCGGTTGAAAACAGCGGATCATTGGGTGCCATGTTGACCATCATTGACAAAGGTGGGGCAGGTTATGCCGCCACGTCTGATTTGACGATAGCCGGGTTAAAGCAGGCTGTTGCACAAGCCAGAAAATTTGCAGCCATGTCAGTTAATCGTGGCGTTTTTAGTGTCGATAATCTTGTTCGGCCTGGCGTGTCGGGTCGTTATCAAACATTGTCAGGTTCATCTTGGTCATCGACCAGTATGCAAGACAAAATTCAATTATTGACAGAAGCTTGTGCGGCATTGAAAATCAGTGATGCTATCGTTTATTGGCTCGCCTATTTGCGATATAGCAGTAGCAAAACCTTATTGACAACCTGTGATGGTATCCGTATCGAGCAAAGCTTTGATTATATTCGGCCGGGATTGATCGCGGTTGCCAATAAAGGTTCAAAATCGCAAACCCGAACTGGCGGCGGCGCCGGTAGCGCTCGGCAAGGTGGACTTGAGCAGCTACAACCATTAGGGTTTCCTGCACATGCTTCGCGTATTTCCGAAGAAGCGCTGGCATTGCTCGCAGCACCTGAATGCCCATCAGGGCGAATGCAGATTTTATTAACGCCTGATCAAATGATGTTGCAGATACACGAAAGTATTGGTCATCCCTTGGAACTCGACCGCATTCTTGGTGACGAAAGAAATTATGCCGGTACCAGTTTTGTTACCCAGGAAATGTTTGGTTCATATCAGTATGGCTCCGAGTTGTTGAATATAACCTTCGACCCAACCGTCGGTAATGAGATAGCCAGCTATGCTTTTGATGATGATGGCACCGAGGCCAAGCGCGAATTTATCATTGACAAGGGGATATTAAAAACGCCATTAGGTGGCGCGACATCCCAAGCGCGTGCGCACTGTAGTGGCGTCGCCAATGCCAGGGCAGACTCATGGAAACGGCCGGCAATCGATCGAATGGCGAATTTAAACCTCGAACCTGGCAATGCGTCATTTGCTGAACTGGTTCAATCTGTCGAGAATGGTGTGTTGATGAAAACCAATGCTTCATGGTCAATCGATGACAGTAGAAACAAGTTTCAGTTCGGCTGTGAATACGGCCAGCGCATCAAGGATGGCGAGCTAAAAGGGTTACTGCGGAATCCAAACTATCGTGGTATCTCCGCCAATTTCTGGCGTAATCTGGCGAAGGTCGGCAACCGGTCAACGTTCGATGTTTTAGGTACGCCTAATTGTGGCAAGGGAGAGCCAAACCAGGTAATACAGGTGGGTCATGCATCGCCGTCATGTGTTTTCGAAAATGTTGAAGTTTTTGGCGGCGAAGGAGAATCATAGCCAAGCATGAGAGACTATTTTTATACATTAGCCGATACAGCGATGAAACTGATAGCCGATACTGAGTTTGCAACGCTTAATTTTTCCGGCGAGCAATCTGATTTTGTCAGGCTAAATAATAACCGAGTGCGTCAAGCGGGTAACGTCAGGCAAATGACCGTGCATCTGGACTTAATTGACGGGCGTAAACATGCCGCTATCAGCGCAGAATTATGTGGCGATCAAACGCTAGATACGCAGCGGTTAAAGGATATGATTAATACCACGCGCAAGCAAAGGCAAGTGTTGCCCGATGATCCCTTTTTAAATTTTGCCACAGAAAAAAATGACAGTGACTATGACAGTCAAAATACATTGCCGGACACCGACGATTCACTGAACGTTATCTTCAAGGAAGCTGCTGGTTTGGATCTGGTGGGTATATGGGCCAATGGACAACTATACCGGGGGTTTGCAAACTCCGCAGGTCAGCGCAACTGGTATCATAATGCCAATTTCAATTTTGACTGGAGTGTTTATCATAGTAGCGATAAGGCGGTAAAAATGGGTTACGCCGGATTCGACTGGGATAGCTCGTTGTTGGCAAGCAAGATGTCGTCTGTCAGGGAAGCGTTAGCAATTATGGGCAAGCAGCCCGTGAGCCTGACCCCAGGTAAATATCGTGTTTATCTGGCACCAGCAGCGTTATATGAGTTTTTATCAATGGTCATATGGCAAGGGTTTAGTCTGGAAGATGTTAAAACAGCGCAAACGCCTTTGTTGCAAATGGTGACCGATGGCAGAAAAGTGGATTCGTCAATTCAGTTAACCGATAACCGTGTAGATGGGTTTGCATCCGCTTTTAGTGCCGAGGGATTTATCCTGCCTGATAGTGTAAAGCTGATTGATTCAGGGTGTTATCATAGCAGCCTTGCGAGTGCGCGTAGTGCTAAAGAATACGGTGAGCCAGTTAATGCGGATTATGAATATCCGTCAAGCCTGGATCTCGCAGCAGGTGATATTGATGTCGAAAATATTTTAAAGACGTTAGACACCGGCATATTTATAAGCAATCTATGGTATTGCAATTTTTCTGACCATGAGGCCTGCCGTATTACCGGTATGACGCGTTACGCTTGTTTCTGGGTAGAAAAGGGCAAGATAGTCGCACCGATAAATGTCATGCGATTTGATGAGACCTTCTATAATTTGCTGGGAAAAAATTTATTCGGGCTGACGTCACAACGCGAAGTGATTCTTGATCCCGATAGTTATCACCAACGCTCAACCAGCAGTGCGCGCTTACCCGGTTTGCTTGCCAACGATTTTCAATTAACGCTATAACCCAAAGTAGCCCGGACTTCGCGCAGCGAACGCCGGGATGGCACCGCCCAACGGTTACGAGAACACAATAACATTTAGTGTTTGTGAGTTAAAAAATCAAATTCAACATGGCTATCGTAACAATTAAAAACAGTACGGTCATGATGCCACCGGCTCGCATAAAGTCCGGGACTTTGTAACCACCGGGTGCCATGATCAGCGCATTGACCTGGTGTGTTGGAATCAAGAATGAATTTGAAGTGGCAATGGCAACGGTTAGAGCAAACACAGCCGGGTTGGCGCCGGGTATGCCATTGGCGATGTTAACGGCTAGCGGTACTAATAATACGGTCGCGCCAACATTGGACATGACCAGTGTAAAAAATGTTGCTAGAAGTGCGATAGCGAGTTGAATGACCCATATATCCATACCGCCAATAACGGCCAGTGTACCGTCAGCGATCCATTTTGCTGTTCCGGAAGTAGACACGGCTAGGCCCAGTGGTATTAGTGAGGCCAGTAGGAATACGGTTTTCCAACTGACAGCTTTATAGGCTTCTTCGATGGTTAATACCCGTGCTAGAACCATTCCCAGCGCACCGACCATAAGCTTGGCTGACAATGCGATTTCTTTGCTCTTTACAAAAATGAGCAATATTAATGTGATCACAAATAATGTGAGCGCGTGCCAAACTTTGGTTGGCCGTAACTCTTCGTGTGGATATTGACTGGTCAGCACCACGACATCAGTGCTTTTTTCTAATCGGACCAAGTCTTCCCAGAGTATGTGTACGACCAGAACGTCGCCAATTTGGAAGGGTTCATTGCGAATATCTTTGCCAGAGGTGCAGTTAAATATCTGATCACCGCGATGTATCGCCAGTAGTGATGCGCCGTAGGTTTTCCTCATCCAAACGTCGCGCGCAGATTTGCCAATTAAGTTTGAACCCGGTCTTACAACTAACTCGGCGATACCTGCTTTAGAAGAGGATAAGCTTTCAGAGAACCGTTGCAGCGTTGGTTTAAGGTGCAGTGAATATTTTTCGGCGAATTCTTTTGCCAGAGGCTCTGCACTGAGTAAACCAAGTGTTTGGCCGGCTTCAATCGCTGTTTGCCGATCGACGCCTTCGGCGCCTAATCTGACGCCATCACCCATGTCAAAGGCGATGACACGAATAGTATTTTCAATCTCCAGTTCATCTACCGTCTGGCCGATGACGGTACTGTTTTTGTCGACGGTCATTTCATATAGGGTAAATACACGTAGCCCATAGGTGTCCTTAAAATATTGAGTGGTGTTCTGGCTTTCACCGCCCGTCGATTTAACTGAAGGTAAAACAAATTTTCCGGCGACGATAAAGTAGATGATACCGGTGATAATCAGGGCGAAGCCGATTGGTGTGACTGAAAACAATGAGAAAGTTTCCATCTGCACAGTGTTGTTTGGGTCTGCGTTTATATTTTCAATCAAGCTATTTAGTAAAATAAGTGGGCTCGATCCCACCATGGTCAGTGCGCCGCCTAGAATTGCGCAGAAACCCATTGGCATTAATAAGCGTGACATCGGGATTTTAGTACGTGCCGATATTCGGCTAACGACAGGTAGAAATAATGCAGCTGCGCCAACGTTTTGCATAAAACTGGAGATAACGCCGACGGTTCCTGATATTAGGGGAATAATTCTTTTTTCCGTGGAACCGCCAAAGCGCATAATGACGGCGGCGACCTTGCTCATGATGCCGGTCTTGTCCAGGCCTGCCCCAATAATCATAACGGCGATAATTGAAATAACAGCGTCGCTGGAAAATCCGCTAAATAAATCTTTCTTATGGGAGACGAGTCCTTTTTCTAATCCCATGATCGGTGCAAACAACTCGGTGAGTCCAAGTAATACCATAATCGATATTGCAGCAACATCGACTTCAACGATTTCAAATGCAAACAGATAAATGGTTAATATAAGGATCGCGCATACCCAGGCTATCTCGTTGGTCTTGGCAATAGAGGCGATATAAATGCCAAGCAGGGTAAAAAGAACGAGAGCAACCAGTCTGTTGATTTGACGCTTTTCCAGATTCATGGGTATAAATTATCCGTTGTTTATATTAGTATTTTGTATCAGGCTATAGATCGTATTGTCGTTAATAGCCAAGTACGGCTTTCAATAACCTTTAAACCGGTGCGTGGCGACTATTCCGAGTATCTCAGCATATAAAATGTTTTATGAGGCTGTTTTTAAGGCTTTAAATAGCCGAATTAACGCGCTATATTTTATCATTTTTGACTAGAGTAATCTATTTTATTACAGTGACGCCTAGACAAGAGATTTTGAGTAGTCAAAAGTAAGAACAAATTTATATTTAACTTATTTGGAAAGCAAAACGGATTATGACAAATACAAATACAAATAAAAATTTCGAACAACAAAAATATATAAACTATTTTGCTTATATGCTCGCATTTTTGGCGCTGGTGTTTATTATGTCGTGGAAGTTACTACCGGCATTATTGGCCGGCTTGTTAATCCATGAGTTAGTACATATTATTTCACCGCTGGTCATGCGCTATGGCAAGATAAAACGACGGGCTGCCGAGATTGCAGTGGTTGCTATTTTTACGGTGATTGTGGTTGCGATTTTAACGGTTATTTTAATCGCTCTGATACATTTTTTTCGTAGTGGTAATGAAAATCTACCGGCTTTGTTACAAAAAATGGCGCAGATTCTTGAGACTTCGTTGCCAACATGGGTGCTAGAAAAAATTCCGCAGGATGTCGCGGAACTAAAAAAAATATCGATACAATGGTTACGTGATCATGCGAGTGAAATAACAACCGCGACAAAACATACCTTACGTATCTTCGCGCATATTTTTTTGGGAATGATCATAGGCGCAATGATTGCCTTGCATGAAATTGGTCGTCATGAAGAACCGCGACCACTTTCTAGAGCATTAACATTGCGCGCCAGTTATCTTGCGACATCGTTTCGGCAAGTGGTTTTTGCCCAGGTAAAAATCGCTGCGATTAATACCGTCTTTACCGGTTTCTATCTGGTCGTTATCTTGCCTCTGCTAGGTATCAAGCTGGATTTTTTAGTTACCATGATCGTGCTTACTTTTTTGTTTGGCCTGTTACCGGTTATTGGGAATTTGCTATCGAATATCGTTATCGTCGTTGTTAGTTTTACTGCGTCTTTTAATGTGGCGGTGGGCTCGTTAGTGTTTTTGATTGTGATTCATAAAGTGGAATATTTTCTTAACGCAAAAATTATTGGTACGCAGATTAAAACCAAGGCATGGGAGATATTATTAGCGATGATTACATTAGAGGCTTTATTTGGTGTTGCAGGTGTTATCGCTGCCCCGATATTATATGCCTATTTGAAAAAAGAACTAAAAAAATCTGA
>QILK01000177.1 GCA_003233345.1 Gammaproteobacteria bacterium
CACACTGGGGACTAAAGAAAAACAATAATGCACAATTAGTGTTGTGGTTGGCGGTGACGGTTGCGTTAGGTATTTTATTCCTGGGTCTTCAGCTTTATGAATATGGACATGCCTGGAACGACCTTAATTTACGCTTTGGTGACCCAAAACATGCAATGGACGAAGCTCAGATTGCCAAGTTAGCATTGACTGATCCGGAAGCGGCTAAAGCGGCTACCAAAGCAATTTGGGGACAAGGCGCCGGAGTCTATGCGAGCACCTTTTATTTGTTGACTGCGTTCCATGGTTTCCATGTATTTGTCGGTGCAACGATATTACTGGTCTTGTTATTCAGAAGCATGAAAAGGCATTTTACTGAAGAGCATCATTTTGCGTTTGAGGCGGGTGCGTGGTACTGGCACTTTGTGGATGTTGTCTGGTTAGGTCTGTTTATATTTGTATACTTTTTAGTATAACATCGTGATATTAAAAAAGGCGTCGCTATTAGCGACGCCTTTTTTATGAAAAAAAATACCCGATTATTTTTTTTGTATCGTTGTGGTTTTAGATTTCGCTGCTTCTGATTCTATTTTCAGTAACATACTATCGTTTTTGACCCATTTGGCTAGCGATGAGTAAAAATATAAATAAAAATGCAGATATCCCAATACGCCAAGTGAGCGAGATCATTAAACCGGTTGAATCGCCTTTTTTGCTAACTAAATGATAAAGCGCGGATATAAGTGCCGAAAATACCAAAGCCAATATCAGTATGACTAGAATTTTGAACGGTTTGACTGCGCTGAAAAAAAGCACAGTGCCGAGTAACGATAAAATCAGTATTAAAACAATGGTGTTCTTACTTTTTATTTTCATGATGTTCGCCAAAATTAGGGTTTTAGACACTAAAATGCTGTATATTATATTACCACAAATTGAGGTTGAAACTAAGTTTCATGTGTCGAAATAGTTTGTATGTAAAAAGCAATGTTGATGTTAGCTTGGTATCCGAGAATAGAATATGATCATAGGCAAGTATCAATTCAAACCAACATTAATTCCATTTATTGTTACTGTCCTTTTATTGGTTTTATTTGTCAAGCTGGGGTTTTGGCAGATTGGCCGTGCAGACTATAAATTTAAGCTGATTGCTGACCGTGACAATAACACTAAATTACCGCTTATGTTACTAAACGGTAGTACGCTAGATAAAAGAAAACTGCTTTCGCGAAAAGTAGAAATCAAGGGAGCGTTTTTAGCAGACCAGCAAGCTTCACTGGCAAATATCAATTATAAAAACAGGTTAGGTTATTTTATTATTACCCCGTTTAAAATCGATAACTCAAAAAAACATATTCTTGTTGTTCAGGGATGGGTTCCCTGGGATCAAAAAAAAGCGCCCTTTCATGATTTGCCTAACATTCCAGAAGCACACAAGGGGCCGTTAAAAATTAGTGGCATTATCGATACCCTTCCTGCTGTTGGCAGGAAGCTTGGTGAGCCAGATCAGGGTTTTAACGCTTGGCCTAAAATGATTATTTATGTTGATTTGAAATGGTATGAAAAGAAATTGGGAATCGAACTGTTACCTTATGTTGTTAAACAGATTAGTCCTGAAAACAAGGATAAAACCTTGATCCGGGACTGGAACGTGTTAATTAACAAGTACGAGGGCATGTCCCCGGAAAAGCACCAGGGTTATGTTTTTCAGTGGTTTGCCATGGCGCTGGTGTTATTAGGCGTGTTTCTAGGCGTCAATCTAAAGAGGGCAGACACTTCCCTAGGTAAAAAAAGTTAATATGGACGCACAAACTAAAGTTAGAATCAATATTGTTCTAGTCATCGCCGCTTTTATTGGTCCGATTCTTATTCTGTGGTTAACACTTAAAACCACGCCGGAGGTTTTTGACGGCTTAAAAAAAGGTGGCTATGGCGAAAAAATAGAACCCGCGATACCGGTGGACTTAGGGAAGCTGTTGGCATTGGATAATAAGCAATTTGACAGGCGCTTATTATCTGGTTTTTGGACTTATGTTTATCTGGATTCCAGTCATTGTGATCAGCTTTGCAAACGCAATATTTTCTATTTGCGACAAACCCGAATTACTCAAGGTAGACATGCGGACAATGTAAAAGTACTTTGGGTTCTTACCGATTCTGAGAAGCTGGAGACATTAAAACCAGAAATAGCAAAGCTTACTGATGTGTTTATCGTTATTTTGCCAGAGAAAGAAAAATCTGCATTTTTAGATTTATTTAAAAAGTCACAGAAAAATGCTCCCCGTCAAGGTAGCCGGTCCATATTTCTGATAAATCCAAATCAAAAGTTGGTACGCTACTATGATACTGGCAACAAGGCAGAGCTGGACCCCAAATTGGCTAAGGGTATGCGCAAGGATTTGAAGTATATTCTTAAATTTAAGATTATCAAGGCGGCTAAACGTGAAAAATAGGTTTTTACAAATCAATTTGCTCGCGGTAATACTAGGCTTTATGGTAGTGACTTTGGGAGCCTATACTCGCTTGTCCGATGCTGGTTTGGGTTGTCCTGACTGGCCAGGTTGTTACGGCCATATTGGTGTTCCAAGCAGTTTGGAAGATATTAAAAGAGCAAAAGAAAAATTTCCGGGAGCCAATGTCGAGCCAGCTAAAGGATGGAAAGAGATGATCCATCGATACTTTGCCGGAACCCTGGGCTTACTGATTCTGTTATTGACTTTTATGTCATGGCGAATGCGGCAAACGATGAAATGGGAATTTAAGGTATCGCTGTTTCTCTGTTTGCTGGTGGTTTTCCAGGCGGCCCTGGGCATGTGGACGGTGACAGAAAAGTTACAACCGCTGATAGTGACGGCACACTTGTTGTTTGGGTTTGCAACACTGGCAACCTTATGGATACTCTACTATCGTTCAAAAGAGAGAAACCATAGCAGTCATGGTAGCAAGGGATTGCGTCGATTATTGTTTATCGCACTAATTGTGTTAGTTGTGCAAATTGCATTGGGCGGCTGGACCGGTTCTAACTATGCGGCCATTATCTGTACGGAGTTTCCGACCTGTAATCAGGGCAAGTTTTTCCCCGATGCAGATTTTAAAGAAGCATTTATCTTATGGCGAGAATTGGGGCCTAATTATGAATTCGGAAAATTGGAGCCAGCCGCGCGAATCGCAATACATATGACACACAGAGTCGGTGGATTGATTACCTTTCTGCTTTTACTGACGATTTGCTTATGGCTTTTTATGAAACATCCACGATCAAGAGTAACCGCCTTGGCCTTGTTAGCCGCATTGGCTGTGCAAGTAACCCTGGGAATAACCGTCGTACTAAAGGCAAAACCGCTATTTATCGCTGTTGCTCATAACGGGGTTGGAGTAATATTGTTGATCATTATATTGACGTTGCTTATGCAAAACCGTGATAGAAAACGGATAGGTTGATGACACAAGTAATGAACAAGTCAGGTGCAACAGGCACAGAAGAATCGCCCCACAAGCAGGCTGTTTGGTTACAATATTTAGAATTATGTAAACCAAAAGTAGTTGCCTTAATTATTTTTACTGCATTGGTTGGTATGTTACTGGCGGTGCCACCTGGCGAGCCTATTAACTGGTTATTGGTGATATACGGTAATGCCGGTATCTTTCTAGCCGCATCCTCCGCCGCTGCGATTAATCATATTGTCGACAAACGCGTTGATGCACAAATGAAACGAACTCACCATCGACCGGTGGCAACCGGAAAAATTTCGGAAAAAAACGCGATAATTTTTGCGTCGTTATTGATGGTTATTTCAATGACTATTCTGGTGGTGCTAGTTAATACGCTGACAGCCGTATTAACGTTTATTGCATTGATCGGTTATGCGGTTATTTATACCATGTATCTTAAACGCGCAACGCCGCAAAATATTGTGATTGGCGGTGCGGCGGGTGCAGCACCACCGATTTTGGGTTGGGCGGCAATGACCGCAGGCTTGGACCCGGAATTTACCAATTCATTCTGGCTTTTTCTGTTGATCTTTGTATGGACGCCACCGCATTTCTGGGCGCTGGCGATTTATCGTCGTGAAGAATATGCAAAAGTTGATATTCCTATGTTGCCTGTGACGCACGGTGTCGAATTTACCCGCTTACATGTATTGCTATATACTATATTGCTGCTTGTCATCAGCGTGATGCCTTATCTAACTGGAATGACCGGAAAAATTTATCTGGTTGGTGCGTTATTGTTGGGTGCTGGTTTTCTTTATTATGCGATCAAGCTCAATTTTTCCAAAGATGAAAAGGTTGCTATCAAAACGTTTGCTTATTCTATTTATTATCTAATGGGGATGTTTGCATTTTTATTGATTGATCATTATCTGAAATAAGTAAAGCATTTGTAGCTGCTAATTAGAATCATTAATATAAATTTAAGTAAGAGTACGATTGATTTAGTGAAAATATAATTTTCAGACAAGAATAAACTTATGGCAAAACGAAAAAGCGTTAATTAAAATGTGTTAATAAAAAATATTTTAGGTTTTATCCAAGTCATACCCACATGCTATTCACAGTTTACTAACTTTAGTTTTTACTTTTCGATTTTTAAATAACTAATTTTCAATTTTTATTTTTTCCAATCCTGGATTCATTATAAAAATAATAATATTCATATAGAAATATTGTATAGATAGCATGCCGAATTACAGGCCCTTGATTTTAGGCATTTTATTTAAATTCCATACTCACAACATGGCTAATTAAGTTATTAAAATCATAATGTTATGGATTTTTTTTCAGTTTGATTTTAACACTTGCATTTTTTTCTATCTGAGTAAGAATGAGCATGTCACCAGAGAGATCGGTCACAAGGTTAAATATCTCTAAGTTTAGCAGTTAGAAAATGTTTAATATTTGATCAAAGGTTTCATTCTTGATGTATGCAAATACATCAAATGAGGCTAACTCTTGCAGTGATGTTTACTAAATATTGTTACATTGCCCAAAAAGAACGGCCTCGAGAGAGGCCGTTCGCTTATCTAAATCAAAATATTGATATAAAAAATACTTATATAATATTAAGTTTCAAGTAATTTCCGAATTTTGCTCATCGCATTATTTTCAAGCTGTCGAATGCGTTCTGCAGAGACATTGTATTGATCGCCAAGGGTTTGTAGCGTTGACTTGTCTTCGTTAAGCCACCGCTGTCTGAGAATATCCTGGCTGCGTTCATCGAGTGAATTCAGCGCGCCATTTAGCCGTTGCTGATTAAAAAGAGCTAGGTTAGTATTTTCCACTTCTTTTGCAGGGTCATTACTCAGGTTTTTCAAATATCCTGCTGGAGATTGGTAGCTTTTTTCATCATTATCATCATTGGTAGCAGGATCAAAGGAGATATCAGAACCGGTTAGACGAGATTCCATTTCCACAACCGTTTCTGGTTTTACGCCTAGGTCTTTGGCGATTTTATGGACTTCGCTATGATTTAGCCAGGCCATACGTTTTTTCTTGCTACGCAGGTTAAAAAACAGCTTACGTTGTGCCTTGGTGGTGGCGACTTTAACGATTCGCCAGTTTTTTAGAATAAATTCGTGGATTTCAGCTCGAATCCAGTGGACAGCAAAGGAAATCAGGCGCACACCAACGCTAGGATCAAAGCGTTTAACTGATTTCATCAGGCCAACATTACCCTCTTGAACCAGATCGGCTAGGGGTAAACCATATCCGGAATAGCCTCTGGCTATAAATACAACATACCTTAAATGAGACATGATTAGTTTTTCAGCAGCCTGTAAATCATCTTTTTCAAGAAAATCTTTGGCAAGCTGGGATTCTTGTTCACGACTTAATACAGTTATGCTTTTGACAGCCTGAATGTAGTTCTCAAAACTGCTTACAGGAATAGGTAATGTTGTCATCGTGTCATTTTTCTGTATCAATTCATTTGTCATCTAGTGTTCCTTATCGAATATCAGATAATGCTTATTTTAGCACTCCAGTATTATGAGTGCTAATATTTTTAGACTGATAACTCGCTGAAAGTTCCCCAAGTCGTCAATAATTGTAATATTTGATTAATAAATAAACATAATTTGGGTAGGAGAAAGCTGGATAATTAATGGTGGTTAGCGACCAGTACCGGTTTCAACACGGGGGTTGATCGCCGGGCTGTAGGATACACCGTCAGGCGCATAAATACAGACACGATTTCGGCCGCGCTGTTTTGCCGCATAGAGCGCTTTATCGGCATAGGATAATAGTGTGGTTAAGTCGGCATTTGCGTGATCACCGGTTGATGCCATCCCGATAGAAATAGTGGTTTTAACATTCATGGGTTTAAGGGATTCAACATTGATGCGTAAGTTTTCTGCTAATTGATTGATATTTTTGATTGATGTATTCGGCGCTATAACGGCAAATTCTTCGCCACCAAATCTGACCACCATACATTCTTTGGGGAAGCTGTTGTTCAACAGCTCGCCTAATGCGGCTAGGACATGATCACCAGTAATATGGCCAAGGTTATCATTAATACCCTTAAAGTGATCAATGTCCATTAGTATCGCCCAGACAGGTTGATTTTGATTGTTGCGAATAAGTGCCTCGCCATTGTCTAGCAAATAGCGTTTACTGCGAACGCCTGTCAGGCTATCTGTTGAGGCAATACGCCGCATTTCTTCGGCTTGAAACCGTAGCGCATAGAACTGTTGTTTGATGAGCAAAAGTGAGCGGATACGGGCAATTAACACCTCTTCTACTATCGGTTTGGTCACAAAATCATTGGCGCCAGCATGAAAAACTTCTGCTTGTCTTTCGTTACTGTCGGTGACTGTCACCACTAATACTGGCATTTCCTGCTGTGATAAATGCAGACGGGTGCGAATCGCATGTAACAGGTCGCCGCCCGTTAAACGCCCCTTAAGATAAAAATCGGTCATAACAATATCGATACGTTCTTCATTGGGAACGCCGGGTTTTAATGATTGCCGGATTATTTCCAGGGCGCCTTCCGCAGAAGTGGTATGGGTAATCATCAAACCGTGTTTTTCCATTATATTTGTGGTGATCATCGCGGCGGTACGGCTGTCCTCGACGTAGAGGATACGGCCCACCAAGCCTGAGTTACGGCGGCAAAATGATTTGACAAAATCGACAAAAGACTGGTACCCAAGCGACTTGTCAAAATAGTCAGTGACACCGGCTTCAAAGCCTTCTCTTAATAAGCGATTATCAGCATCCCCTGATACCACAACGATGGGTGTGTAGTGATGCGTGACCGAACGTCGGATTGAGCGGGTCAGATCCAGGCCGTCCATATCCGGGAGCATTAAAGCAGTGGTGACCAGATCGTAATGTTCAGCAGCAAGAAAAGCCAGCGCTTCTTCGCCACAGCCACAAGTAGTGATCATGGTGTTGTCCATTTCGTTTCTGAGAATGCGGGCAATAATCGTGCGCGAAACTTCAGAACCGTCAACAACCATAATACTTGAGGTTTTATTTGTCATAGATTAAGCAAAATAGTTAAACATTGACTCAGTTATATTCTATCGAGTAATTTACGTATCAGTATTTTTAAGTTTAGCGGCATCCAGCGGAAACAATTCAATCTAAATTGTAAATTTTCTCCCACTGATGTTTAAAAAAAGTTTATCAACGTCTATTCGCTCAAGGTTCCACTTTTGCCAAGTGACGCCCAACCGAAAACCATGAGCCAAGTAAACCCAATAATGCGCTGCTGCCAATAAGTATACCTGTAGATTGCATGTCTAGTGTTACTAAATTGAATATTTTATTTGAAAGCTGCGCGAAGTCTGCGACGGGATTTGACAAAAACATTACAGCAGTTAAGGTTAATAACCAGGCTAGCAAGCCACCAAAAATGCCGTGCCAAAAACCGGAATAAAGAAACGGCCTGCGTACATAAGCATTGGTTCCGCCAATCAGCTTAATCACTAGAATCTCATTATGTTTACTTTGTATTTCCAGTCTAATGGTGCCACCCACTATCAAGAGTACACCAACAGCAAAAATGGTACCGATAACCAGTATACTGCGCTCACCAATTTCAATTAGTTTATAGAGTTTTTCAACGGCTGTCTGATCAAGGTGTACCGATTCTGTCTGTCCCAGATGTTCGATTTTCTCTTTGACGCGTTTAATCATATCGGGTTTAATCGACTGGCTGTCAAAGGCAATAATCAAAATAGAAGGCAGTAGTTTTTGTTCTGGTAACAATTCATTTTTGCCTAGACCAACAATGTGACGATATTCTTCCATCGCACTGCCGGGAGACAGTACTTTTATCGACTTAACACCAGGCAGATTATTGATTTTTTTAGCGAGATTTTGTGCTTCAAAATAGCTGACTTTTTTATGTGTAAACAGTGTTAGTTGGGGTTCGTGTGGCCATTGATCCTCAATGGCCTGTAGGTTGATGACGAGTAAATACAACCCGCAGGGCAACGCCATTGCAATTCCAATAATGCCACTGATTAGCAAGGTCGAAAAAGGTTTGCGGATTTGTCCTAGCAACGTTTGGTAGAACGCGCGCCAATTATGTTTAGCGACCTGTGTCAGCGGTGCCAAAAATGAAATTCTGTGTTTATGTGCCTGTTTGCGATTTGCTTTAGAGCTAGATATTCCTAGGTCATTCGCCACAGCTTGCTTTGTCCATGCGCGTTTTGCCATATCACTCGTTCGTGAGTGGTGCTTGATTCGAGGCTATTCTACCTTGGTCAAGCACGACTTTTCTATACGGCATCGTGTTTATCAGGTTTAAATCATGACTTGCTATCAACACGGTTACACCAACCTGGTTAAACTGTTCAAACAAATGCATGATCGATGAGGAAAGTTCCGGGTCCAAATTACCGGTGGGTTCATCGGCTAATATGACATTAGGCTTTGTGCTGATTGCACGCGCAATGCCGACACGTTGCTGTTCGCCACTCGACAATTCTGATGGTAATTTACGCCGATAATGTAATAGACCGACTTTATCAAGCGCTGCCTGGGCTCGTTTTTTTACCTCAATGGTACGGTATCCGGAGACCTCCAGGGGCAAAGCAACATTATCAAATACACTGCGATTATCCAAGAGTAAATTATTTTGAAAAATCATCCCTATCTTGCGTCTATGATAGGCAATCTTTCGCTTCGAAACTGATTTTAGATTCACATTTTCAAATAGTATCTGTCCTTTTGATGGTCTTTCTATTAATGAAATCAGTTTGAGGAAGGTGCTCTTACCTGCGCCTGAATGTCCGGTCAGAAAAGCCATTTCACCCTTGGATAAGCGAAATGAAACGCCGTCTAACGCGTCGTGTCCGCTCGGATAACTTTTATAAACATTATGGAACTGAATCACGTTCTAAAACAATGCCTCAATAAACTCTTCCGATTTAAACTCTTTAAGATCTTCGATACCTTCACCGACACCGATAAAACGTATCGGAATATTCAGTTTTTTTGCAATGGCAAAAATAACCCCACCCTTGGCGGTTCCGTCCAGTTTGGTTAATGCAATACCGGTAACATTGACCGCTTGTGAAAATTCCGTGGCCTGAGACAGGGCATTTTGTCCTGTTCCGGCATCGAGAACCAACAGCACTTCATGTGGTGCTGAATCATCAAGCTTGCCTATCACGCGTTTAACTTTCTTCAACTCCTCCATTAAGTTAGTCTGGGTATGTAACCGTCCGGCGGTATCAGCGATAAGAATATCCATCTTTTTGGCTTTTGCCGATGCGACTGCATCAAATATAACGGAAGCTGAATCGGCGCCGGTTTGTTGTGCAACGACCGGTATTTGATTGCGTTCGCCCCAGGTTTGCAGTTGCTCTACGGCCGCAGCACGGAAGGTATCGCCAGCGGCCAGCATTACTTTTTTGCCTTGCTTGCGAAAATGGTTCGCCATTTTCCCAATGGTGGTGGTTTTCCCAGCCCCGTTTACACCCACCACTAATAAAATAAATGGATTTTTCGCCTCGGTTTGCAAAGGTTTGCTACTTTGATTGAGAATATCGTGCAAGCATTGCTTTAAGGCGGAAATAACAGATTCTGGGTTATTCAGTTCCTTTCGGTTCAACCTTTCTGTCAGTTTGGCAATTATCTCTCGGGTCGCATCGACACCAATATCAGCAACCAGTAACTGGGTTTCGATTTCTTCCAGCAGGTCGTCATTGATGTTTTTTTGTCCGGCTAGTAGGGAGGTTAGATTTTCCGTTAAATTTTCACGGGTTTTCGCCAGACCGGATCTGAGCCTGGTGAGCCAGCCAGTGGATGCTGATTCAGAACGGGAATCTGACTTGGCTTGTTGTTTGTCTTTATCTTTTTTGAAACTGAACATAGTCATTGTTGTCTTAGTGTAAAGTGGGTCTATAAGGTGATGTTATTTTCCAGATTATTTTAACATTTATATAGGCTTTACAGTATAACTACCTATAATAAATATCGAATATATATATCCAGATAAATATCCAGATATTTTTTTTCAATTACTGTAAGTTGGGTTCCAGGCGGGATACCAGCCTCTTCGTTACTGCGGATCAACATTTTCTGTTTAAAGGATGATTTATGAAGCAATTATTTACACTATTAGTGCTTATTTTGTCGCCAAGCGCGCTTGCGCTGGCTTCTGGCAAAGTTCATGAGTACAAACTTAAGAATGGGCTTAAATTATTTGTTAAAGAGGATCATCGGTCACCGGTGGTGGTATCGCAGGTTTGGTATAAAGTGGGTTCAAGTTACGAATTAAACGGTACAACAGGCGTATCACATATGCTTGAGCATATGATGTTTAAAGGCACCAAGAAACTGAAACCCGGGGAGTTTTCCAGAATCATTGCCGAAAATGGTGGCAAGGAAAATGCGTTTACTGGCAGGGACTATACTGCCTATTTTCAGCGAATGGAAAAAAGTCGCCTAAAAGTCAGTTTTGAACTCGAAGCCGATCGTATGAGAAATTTGCAGATTATCGACAAAGAGTTCCAGAAAGAACGACAAGTCGTCATTGAAGAAAGACGTTTACGAACCGATGACAAACCGACGTCCCTGACTTACGAGCACTTTCGGGCAGCCGCTTTTCAAAGCAATCCTTATCGGGCGCCGGTGATTGGCTGGATGAATGATATTGAGAAAATGAATGCGAAAGACCTGGAGGACTGGTATCAACGATGGTATGCCCCCAACAATGCCGTTGTCGTCGTTGTCGGCGATGTTAATCCAGCCAAGGTCTACGCGTTGGCCAAAAAATATTTTGGGCCACTTAAACCGTCGAAAAATATTTCTCCCCCGAAACCACAAGTCGAACCCAAGCAGTTAGGCATTAAACGTATTGTCGTAAGAACACCCGCGCAGCTACCGTTTCTGATCATGGGTTATAAAACACCGGCATTGGGAGCAGTCGAGAAAGATTGGGAACCGTATGCACTAGAGTTGATGGCTTATGTGCTAGATGGTGGTAAAAGTGCGCGTATGACAAAAAACCTTATTCGCGAAAAAGCAGTCGCGTCGAGCATCGATGTGAGTTATGACTTGCATTCGCGATTATCCGGGTTATTTTCATTTTTTGCGTTGCCATCTCAGGCGAATACCGTTAAAAATCTTGAAGAGGCTATACGCGAAGAGATCGACAAAATTAAAAAACAACCGGTCAGCAAAGCCGAATTGGATCGTGTTAAAGCCCAGATAGTGGCTTCCAAGGTTTACGAGAAGGATTCGGTATTTTATCAGGCAATGGAAATTGGCACGCTGGAAACCGTGGGCAGGAGTTGGAAAGACTCAGAGGAATATCTTAAGAGGATAAAGAAAGTGACTCCTGAGCAAATACAGGAAGTCGCACAAAAATATTTTCGTGACAACCAGCTTACCGTGGCAACTTTGAATCCCTTGCCTATGTCAATGAAGAAACCGAGAAAAAGAAAAGCAATACCAGGAGGCCGACATGCGAACTAGCCGACTATTTAAAAAAGCAAGCATCAGCGTGATATTGCTAGTGTTATGTAATATATCGCTTGCAGCACCTAAAATAGTGACCTGGAAAACCGCAAACGGTGTCGCCGCTTTTTACGTTCATGCGCCAGAATTGCCGATGGTGGATATTCAGGTCATGTTTGATGCAGGTAGTGCTAGAGATAAAGACAAATCCGGGCTCGCTGTTCTTGCTAACCGTCTCATGCCTATGGGCACCGCAGGAAAGAGCGCAACACAGTTAGCCGAAATTTTTGAAGGTGTTGGCGCCAAACAGAGCCAGGGCGCATTACGCGATTCGGCGTGGATTTCAGTGCGGAGCCTGAATGATAAGGAATACCTGAATAAATCATTGCTGGCATTAACGGATATTATTAGCAAACCTACCTTCACACAAAAGGATTTTGATCGAGAACTCAAACGCATGATCATAGGGCTCAAGCAGAAAGAGCAATCACCAAAATATATTGCGAAGCAGGCTTTCTTCAAAACGCTTTATGCAGACCATCCCTATCAATCTTTGCCGGAAGGGACGCACGAAGGATTAAAAAAGATTAATAGAGATGACCTGGTTGCCTTTCATAAGCGTTACTATGTGGGCGCAAATACGTTGGTCGCGGTCGTGGGTGCCGTATCGGAAAAACAGGCGCGCGTCATTGTCAAACGCTTGACGAGTACATTGCCAAAAGGGTCAGCGGCACCTAAGATTCCGGAAGTCAAACCGCTAACAGCCGCTAAAACGGTTCGGATAAAACACCCGTCTACCCAGAGCCACATTTATATAGGGCAGCCAGGTGTTTATCGCGGAGATCCTGATTATTTTGCGTTGTATATGTCTAACCATGCGTTTGGCGGTAGCACGCTGGTATCGCGTTTGGGCGAAGAGGTCAGGGAAAAGCGCGGATTATCCTATGGTGTATCCAGCTATTTTGCACCCATGCGACGTCGTGGGCCGTTTTTGATGATGATGCAAACAAAGAATGCGCAGGCAGCAGAAGGTCTTAAGGTAATGATGGAAACATTAAAGAAATTTGTCAAAGAGGGTATGACTAAAAAGGAGTATATCGCGTCGAAGAAAAATATTACCGGTGGATTTCCGTTACGGATTGACAGCAATAATAAGATTGTTGAATATATCTCAATGATTGGGTTTTATAACTTACCAAAAACTTATCTGAATGATTTTAATAAAAATATTGAATCGGTGACCCTGGCGAAAGCCAATGCCGCATTTAAAAAGAGAATTAATCCCGAAAAAATGATTACCATTATTGTTGGAGGAAAATAGAATTATTTTTCTCCATGTTGGGACATCGTAACAAAGTCAGAATTATTGGTGGCCAGTGGCGTAGCCGACAGGTAGAATTTGCCGATCAGGCGGCGTTACGGCCGACGCCGGATAGAATCAGGGAAACACTGTTTAACTGGTTACGCGATCACTTGATCGGGGCCAGATGCCTGGATTTATTTGCCGGTAGTGGTGTCTTAGGCATTGAGGCCTTGTCCCGAGGGGCTGCACAGGTAGCGTTTGTAGATAATCACGCGCAAGCCATTCAGGGTATAGCGTCTCAATGTACAAAACTGGGTGTGACGGATGCTGATTTTTATCATCAGGATGTAATGGTTTTTTTGCAAACGACAACCGGCATGCTGAAAAAAAATTTTGATGTTATTTTTGTTGATCCACCCTATGCATCTATGAAAGTGCCAGAGTCATGCCGTTTGTTAGCGGCCCATGACTGGGCGGCTAATTCAGCCCATATCTATTTTGAAAATAATTGTCAAATTGATTCGTCAGAATTACCAGAAAGCTGGACTATTGAAAAACAAAAGAAAGCTGGCGGCGTCTATTACTATTTAGCGACTTGTCGTAAACCGTCAACATAGGATATAACGTTATGGCATCTGTTATCGCTGTTTATCCCGGAACATTCGATCCAATTACCCATGGCCATACCGACCTGGTCGCACGGGCAAGCACACTCTTTGATGAAGTTATTCTCGGGATTGGAGAGAACCGGGGAAAAACACCACTGCTCAGTCGCGAGCAGCGGGTTGTATTGGCGAATGAAGTTTTATCCGATTTTGACAATGTAACGGTCGTTCCTTTCGACACACTGTTGGTAGACTTTGTTGCTAGCCGTCATGCACAAGTTATTTTACGCGGTTTGCGTGCGGTATCCGACTTTGAATACGAGTTCCAATTGGCTGGAATGAATCGCCACCTGGCACCGGATATCGAAACTATGTTTTTAACCCCTTCTGAAAAGTATGCTTTTATTTCATCGAGCCTGGTACGGGAGATCGCAGCACATGGAGGCGATATCAGTCATTTTGTCGATCCACGGGTTAAGGCTGCAATGCAAGATAAAATAGGGTAAAATAGCCTCATTGATCGAACAAGTAGCCCGGACTTCGCGTAGCGAACGCCGGGGAAAGGAAAACAAATTTAAATTCAATTATAACAAGAATATGGTTAAGTCAGTCGACAGCTAATTTAAGTGCGCAAGAAGATGATATTCGTTCCCCGGCGTTCGCTACGCGAAGTCCGGGCTACGGACTAGTAGAGTATTCAACAATCATAGTGAGTTTGGACTAGATTTAGGTAGCGAAAAATGGCATTAACGATTACAGACGAATGTATTAATTGCGATGTTTGCGAGCCTGAGTGTCCCAATGCCGCAATCTTTCAGGGCGATGAGATCTATGAAATTGATCCTAATCTGTGTACCGAGTGTGTTGGTCACTATGATGAACCTCAATGTGTCTCAGTCTGTCCTGTAGACTGTATCCCCAATGACCCGGATCATGTAGAGACTCGTGAGCAGTTATTGGATAAGTACAAAAAACTTCAGGATGATGAAGTTGCTTAACCTGGATTATCAGGTATATATTTAGACCAGTCATAATCTGGATCACCAACCGCCATAAACCATGGGTTGGTTAACGATTTTTTGGTATTATACGCCAGCCGTGTGCAATTCATTTTTGTCATAGCTCCCCCCGCTTGTTCAACGATACATTGTCCAGCAGCGGTATCCCATTCAGAAGTAGGTCCCAGGCAGGGGTAAAAGTCAACCGCACCTTCGGCGACGCGGCAGGATTTTATCGAGCTACCGATATACTTTATTTCATACTGATCAAACCTGGATAAGCAGTTTTCCAGTACCTCTCCTTTTCGCGACCCACTGACGGTTATAATCGGTTTGCGATCAGTCATTTTTTTGGTAGATATCCGGGTTTCATTCTGTCCTGGAGCAGTTTTAAAAGCGCCTTCGCCTGCGCAGGCGTAAAATGATTCACCAGTGACCGGAATAGTGATTACCCCTAATATGGGTTCCTGATTGTCAATTAAGGCAATATTGACAGAAAAGGTGTCGGTATGGGCAACAAAATCCCGGGTTCCATCTAGTGGGTCGACCAACCAATAGCGATTCCATTTCTGCCTTTCAGTAAAGGATATTTCAGCGTCTTCCTCAGATAAAACCGGTATTTCCGGTCTTAACCGCAGTAAACCTTCGGTGATGGTGTGATGTGCAGCAAAATCAGCTTCGGTCACCGGACTGTTATCTTTTTTGATGGTAACGCTAAAATTATTTTGTCTATAGATTGCCATAATTTTTTCTGCGGCGGATTCTGCGATTGATCTGCACTCGTATAGCAAATCAAGCAACTCATTCGACGAGTCGTTCACTTAAGGATTCTCCTAATTATTTATTTTTGAGCAGATTAATTCTAGTGTACAGTTTACCTTCAAACCAAGCATCAAAATGAACACCCTTTTTAGTATGATTAACACGAAATCCTTTTTGTTGTTTGGGTAAAATGCTGATAAATTTAAGATCGCTTGGTAACCGCAGATCCATCGATACCCGCATTGGAAAATAGCCATCGAGAAAGCGGCGCATAAACGGGCCATTACTTAGTGTAAATGTGCCATCATCATTTTTTTTAAGAGCACGGGAATCTGCTTCTATGCAAATACGCGCTCCCTTTTTAATATTTCTTAGCTGTACGCTGAAATTTTCGATCCAGGCTTTTTCTATATTCTGTTTGGATATTATTTTTAGATTTTTAATTTTTCCTTTTTTATAGACTACCTGTGCTTTGTTAATAGTGTCCAGATGTTCATGGCATTGTTGAAGCTTTATCCAGCCATCTTGCATACTGGCTTTGTAAACGATCAACGTATTATGGTGATGATGCACTTTTTTTTGTGGTGGCGTTGTTAAGAATTTCAGCTGACCTTCATTGATAGGTGTGTATGGGAGATCTTCTGTTTCATTATTTAACCAAGCTTCGATCTGCTTCTCGTTTAAACTGGCGCAAAACAAATTTATGTTGACAATGAAAAGCCCAGATAATAACCCAACAGTGGGCAAAACAAATTTATGACGAGTCCATGATTTTACTGACATAAGTTTTTCCGATAAGAGTCCACCAGTATAAAGAGATGGTTCCTATTATAGCACAATACCAGCTGACATTTACGGACGAAATCTGTATAGTTTTCGCACTGTTTACTAACAACTGAGAATTAGATGACACAAATAGCAGACATATCATGATCGACTGGTCGCGAATAGAAACGGTGTTTTTGGATATGGACGGAACACTTTTGGATCTTCATTTTGATAATTATTTTTGGCGCGAGTATGTTCCCGAGCGATATGCAGTAACACATAATCTTGACGTCAATGCGGCTAAAACCTTGTTGTTCCCGATGTTTCAAAAAGTTGAAGGCAGTATGGACTGGTATTGTATCGACTACTGGAGCCGCGAGTTGCGCCTGGACATCGCCGAGTTAAAACGGGATATTAGGCATTTGATCCGCATCAGACCGCATACGATTGAGTTTCTAGATTTTCTACGGCAGTCAGGTCACAGATTGGTTTTGGTAACCAATGCTCATTCAAAAAGTTTGTCACTTAAAATGGAAAAGACCCAGCTTGAGGGACATTTTGACAGGCTGGTTTGCGCACATGATTTTGGGGTTCCTAAAGAGGATGTGACTTTTTGGGACAAGCTTAAAACGGTCGAAGCATTTGAGTCAAGTGCGACACTTATGATAGATGATAGTATTCCGGTGTTAGAATCGGCGAAAAATTATGGTATAAAATATTTACTGGCAGTAGCGTGGCCTGATTTAAAAAGTGAAAAACGTAATGTCACAGAATTTGATTCAATCCATTGTTTTTCAGAAATCATTCCAGATAAAGGCAAAGCAAAATAACTTATCGTTCCCAGCGTTTAAATCGTTTTTTGCAATATTGCCGTAGTGATTGATAACTATCAAAATACAAATCGCAGCCTTCATCACGGTCGGTCTGGTCAAAATCACAATAGTCATTTTCATGGTCCCGGCAAATTTGGGGGCGCTTGTCATAGATAGCACATCGTCCACCTGGATCGACCAAGTGTTGACAGCGGTTCATAACCTGTAGCGTCCACCCATCTTCATCTTTGTAAATAATAATATTTTCGTGCGAAATCTGCCATAACAGGTATTCAAAATCGAGCTTGGACCGGGGTGTTTCTAATTGCTCGGTGATATAGGTACAACACAGGGATGCAGTACATTTTTGGCATTTATTATTGGTATCAATAACGGGAATAGTGATGTTGGTTTTTTCCAGCATAATTCTGTCCTGCATTTATCAGCCTAATTAAGCATTTGTGAGATAGACTATCCTGGGATAAAACATCCCAAAGTGTGAAGGTTAGTGTAATTAATACGGATTATATTGGGTTATCGAGTTATTTCAAATACTTCTGTTTTCTTCCTTGAATTAAGTGAGTTTTTTGATGCATTAGTTTATTTCGTGGTAGTGATAAGTAGATTGCTGTTTTAATTGGATTCCAGTGTCTTGGGAATGACAAGTGCTGCGGAATCGATTAAAATAACTTGAGTTATTGAAAACAGCCACTATATTTAATCTAGGGCAAGGATGTTGGTGTTTGGTTTTTCCAGAGTTTGGACTTGTTATTCCTTAATCTAATTTTCCGATGGGTGATTACGACATTCAGTATTAGCGTTTTATCGCTATGACTGGTGATATTTTCGGCAGGTAGAAAATTAAACGAACTTTAACCATTGACACTTAACCATTAACGCGGTTATCTTATGTGCTAGCAGCTAACCAAAATAAGATGATTCAAATTCTATTTTCCCAAATTCCATAAAACTTTTAGAGGATCACTACGTGAATAATGAGATTGTTAGTGTTACTGACGACTCTTTTGAAGAAGAAGTATTAAAATCGAATAAACCAGTATTAGTCGATTACTGGGCTGAATGGTGCCAACCGTGCAAAATGATTGCCCCGATACTAGATGAATTGGCAACTGAGTATAGTGGCAAGGTAAAAATTGCTAAAATGAATATTGATGATAACCCTAGTACACCTCCAAAATATTTGATCAGAGCGATTCCTACCTTGATATTATTCAAGGACGGAAATGCTGAGGTTGTTAAAACGGGTGCAGCGTCTAAATCAGAATTGGCTGCCATTATTGAAAAAAATATTTGATGTAAAACATAAGTAAATCAAGGGGACTGGACGAATTAGTAAATTCGTGGTGGTTTATGAGTAAAGCTCGCAGTGAGGTTTTGTCACAGACTATCGGCTGGTTCCCTTTTAAATTAACCAACTACTAAAATCTCTATTCTATTTTACCCTTTACCCACTGGGATAAATTCTAATAGGTGTTCACCTTAATCACTTCTGGAAGTGTCTTACTATGAATCTAACTGAATTAAAAACAAAACCCGCAACAGAGCTAGTGTCAATTGCAGAAAGTATGAGCCTGGATGGACTGGCAAGATCACGAAGACAGGATGTCATATTTGGCATATTAAAAGCGCATGCTAGAAGCGGTGAAGATATATTTGGTGATGGAATACTAGAAATTTTGCAGGACGGCTTTGGTTTTTTAAGATCTGCCGATTGCTCATATCTAGCAGGCCCCGATGATATTTATGTTTCTCCGAGCCAGATTAGACGCTTTAGTTTGCGCACAGGTGATACCGTTGCTGGGAAAATCCGGCCACCTAAAGAAGGAGAAAGATATTTTGCCTTACTAAAAGTTAAGGAAGTTAATGGCGACTCTCCGGAAAATTCTCGAACAAAAGTACTTTTTGAAAATTTGACACCTCTTTTTGCCAGAAAAAGAATGACGATGGAATTAGGCAATGGAAGTACAGAGGATATTACCGCTCGAATTATCGATTTGGCCTCGCCGATAGGAAAAGGTCAACGTGGTTTGATTGTCTCGCCGCCAAAAGCAGGCAAGACGATGATGCTGCAGAATATTGCTCAATCGATAGCGGCTAATCATCCCGAGTGTCATTTGATTGTACTGTTGATTGATGAAAGACCAGAAGAGGTGACAGAAATGGAGCGTTCTGTCAGAGGCGAAGTTATTTCCAGTACCTTTGACGAACCTGCTAATAGACATGTTCAGGTTGCAGAGATGGTTATCGAAAAGGCCAAACGTCTGGTAGAGCATAAACGCGACGTTGTTATTTTACTTGATTCTATTACTCGGCTGGCGCGAGCCTATAACACGGTTATCCCATCATCCGGTAAAGTACTCACGGGTGGCGTCGATGCCAATGCATTGCACAGGCCGAAGCGGTTTTTTGGTGCGGCACGAAATATTGAAGAAGGTGGTAGTTTGACTATTGTTGCGACGGCATTAGTCGATACCGGTTCCAGAATGGATGATGTGATTTATGAAGAATTCAAGGGCACCGGTAATATGGAGATACATCTTGACAGGCGGATTGCCGAACGCCGAGTGTTTCCTTCAATTAATATCAATCGATCCGGTACCCGAAGAGAAGACTATCTAACCTCGGTAGAGGATTTGCAAAAAATATGGGTGCTTAGAAAAATTCTTAATCCGATGGATGAACTTGAAGCCATGGAATTTATGCTTGATAGACTAAAAGCGACAAAAACAAACGCAGAGTTTTTCGATTCTATGAAACGTTAAAAATAGATTTGAAATTAGCCTAGTTTACCGGGATTTTCCAGACCTTTTTGGCGTATTCACGAATCGCTCTGTCGCTGGAAAAATACCCCATAGAAGCAACATTTAGAATAGCTTTTTGAGTCCATATTGATGGCTCTCTTCGAGAGTCTTCCACTAATTTTTGGGAATCGATATAGGACTGGTAATCCGCTAATACTAAAAACGGATCAGTTCGGGTGAGTGCATCGACGATTGCATAGTGGCGATCAGGTTGCTCTGGGGAGAAAAAACCATCTTCAATCATTTCAATCGCCAAACTTAAAGACGAATTATTTTTCATGTATTCCCGGGGTTTATACAGGCCGCCACGTAAGGCGTCTGCTTCCGGCGCACGCAACCCAAAAATAAAAATATTTTCTGAACCGACTTGCTCAAGTATTTCAATATTAGCGCCATCCAGTGTGCCTAATGTCAAAGCGCCATTTAGCCCCAGTTTCATATTGCCAGTGCCAGACGCTTCCGTGCCTGCCAGTGATATTTGCTGTGATAGGTCGGCTGCGGGGATAATATCACCTGCAGTGGTGACGTCATAGTTGGGAATGAAGACCAGTCGCAGCTTGTTTAGGGTAACAGGGTCGTTGTTAATGGTTTTACCAACATCATTGATTAGTTTAATAATCAGTTTTGCCAGATGATAGCCGGGCGCTGCTTTGCCACTGATGATAATGGTTCTTGGGACCATGTTATTGTCGGCGTTATCGCGCAAATTGTTATAAAGTACGATAGCATGTAAAAGATTTAGCAATTGTCGTTTATACTCGTGAACACGTTTAATATGGACATCAAACATTGAATGTGGGTTAATAGTGATCCCCAAGCGTTCCCTGATCAGTTTGCTAAGGCGGTTTTTATTGGCTTGTTTGACTTTTTGAAATTGATTCTGAAATTTTGAATTGTTTGCGAACTGCTTCAAGCCTTCCAGGGCAGTCATATCTTTTTTCCATCCATCACCAATATAGTCAGAGATAAGCGCAGCTAATTGAGGATTTATTAGGTTTAACCAACGTCTTGGGTTGATGCCATTTGTTAAGTTAACAATCGCGTTTGGACGAAAGTGATGAAAATCGCTTAGCGTTGTTGTTCTTAGTAATTCTGTGTGTATTTTTGAAACGCCGTTTATCGTATGCGAGCCTACGGCGGCGAGATGGGCCATTCTAAAATGATGAGAGCCGTAGTTGTTTACGATAGATAAACGGGCAACCATTTCTTCATCATTCGGGTATAACTCGCGTACGTCATCAAGAAAGCGCTGGTTAATTTCAAAAATTATTTGTGCGTGACGAGGAAGTAGTTTTTCAATGAGGGCCACAGGCCAAGTTTCCAGTGCCTCGGGCATGAGTGTATGGTTAGTGTATGAAAATGTGTTTTTACAAATTCGCCACGCTTCACACCATTCAAGCATATGTTCGTCCATCAGGATTCGCATAAGCTCTGGAATAGCAATTGCCGGATGGGTATCGTTTAACTGTATTGCAACTCTTTGCGGAAATAATTTTAAATCCCGGTGTTGTTCGTTAAACTGGTGCACAATATCTTGTATGGTTGCGCTGACAAAAAAATATTCCTGCTTTAGCCGCAGTTCTTTACCCATTTCTGTCGTATCGTCTGGGTACAATACCCTGGATAAATTCTCCGAGCTGGTTTTATCTTTAACCGCATTGATGTAGTTGCCTTCGTTAAAATATTTTAAATCGAAATCACGTGATGCTTTAGCGGTCCATAGCCGCAGTTGATTTACGCGGTGGTTTTTATATCCGGGAACGAGCATATCATAAGCCATGGCCATCACTTCATGGGTATCGGTCCAGCGATGGTGAATGCGA
This sequence comes from Gammaproteobacteria bacterium, assembly GCA_003233345.1. Taxonomy (GTDB): domain Bacteria; phylum Pseudomonadota; class Gammaproteobacteria; order SZUA-21; family SZUA-21; genus SZUA-21. Next base: position 21,795 of record QILK01000177.1, read on the forward strand.
CCGTCTTTATCGTGCCAGGTTTGCACATTTCCACTAAAGCGTATTGGGTACAATACATCGGGTTGTGGTATTTCCCATGGATTGCCATACCGTAACCAATTTTCGGGATGTTCTACCTGATATCCATTTTCAATGCGTTGATTAAATATGCCATATTCGTAGCGTATTCCATAGCCAAATCCGGGTACGCCGAGTGTTGCCATTGAATCGAGAAAACAGGCTGCGAGACGCCCTAGTCCGCCATTACCGAGGGCGGCGTCCGGTTCTTGCTCTCTGAGCTGTTCCAGATCCAGCCCCAGCTTTAACAGTGCGTCGCGACAACCTTTTTCGCAATCTAAAGTGAGCAGCGCATTTTGTAACATTCGACCTATCAAAAATTCAAGTGATAAATAGTAAACTCGTTTTGTATTTTTGTTGTTATAGTGTTTTGTCGTCTCAATCCATAAATCAATTAATCGGTCTCTAACGACATAAGCCAGCGCCTGGTACCATGAGCGGTTGTTGGCATTTAAAGGTTGTTGTCCAATTGTATACTGGAGTCTGTTGATTAATAACGATGTAAAATTATTTTTATCCAGTAGTTTGGATACGGTTTTTGCGCTTGAGCGGAATTTTATCATGGGCTGTTTGTCTGTAATCAATGTGTGTTTTTTATTAGGTATAGCAGAGTCGTGGATAACAGGAAGGTTGAAACAAAAAAAATTATTTTTATTCATTCAAACCAATTACTTACAGATTTTTGTAACTTTTTAGTCAAAATCTGACGACTCGTGTAAAATATTATAGCAATTCTAATTAATTGGAGCTGAGCATGCACAGGATAGGTTTTGTATTTTTAATTTGTATTTCATCGGCCTGCAGTGGTTCAAATGTTGAGGACTCGAAACTACAAAAACGTTATATCACTACCGGCACATTTGACGAAGTTAAAGACAATGTGGTTGACGCGTTAACGGATAAGGGGTTGGTGGTTAATAATATTGCGCACATTGGTAAGATGCTTAAACGTACAGGAAAGGACTTGGGTGAATCAAAAACGATATACTCAAAAGCAGAAAATATTGAGTTTTGTAGTGCGACCGTTTCCCGAAAAACGATGGAGGCGGATGCTCACAATATAATTTATTGTCCGTACATTATTTCTGTATATGCTTTGACTAAAGAGCCGAAAAAGGTTTATATTTCCTATAGAAAATTGCCCCGCCTTGCGAATAAAAAATCTGATGCTGCCTTGCAATTGGTCGAAAAATTACTGGATGACATTATAAAAGAGGCAGTCAATCAATAATATAAGAATCTAACCGCATTTTGTTGATATTAAATTGAACGGGTTAAGGATTGCTTGCGACTAACTATAATTGTAGGCAGCCTCGATTGATAAACCCGGATTTTATATAGGGGTTTTAACCTTAATATCAATTGCCAGTTGCTGTCATTTACCACTTGAGTATGGATAGTTGGGTAACAAAATGATTAGCTTAGATAATTTAAAGTTAGGGGCATTCCTCGCCGGACTAATAACGTCTGCGGTTGCCACTGGGAATGTGATTTTAACTAATTACTATTTCGGTACTTCGGTTTTAATTATTACGCAAGGGCAAGTTGGTTTTGGAATTGGTCAAGATAAACATAATTTTTTAAAAGGCAATGCTGGCCACCAGGGTGGCACAAGCCACTCTTCCCATCGGCGATATGGTCAACATTCAAAGCGAATAAGGCAACACCAGAGACCCCGCAGAGGGATGCATCTTCGTATGAATGCGGGTACGGATGCGGGTACCGATAAGGGCTATAAAGAAAATCGGCACCAACACAGAAAGATTTCTCCACAAAGAGTGTATCCTGGCAGATTAAACCGATACCCTGCTGTTGGTAATAGACAACACAGAAGAGTAGATCATTATTCAGATGGCTATCGACACCACCGGTTCAATCAGGATCACAGGCACAGACAAAATTTTTATCAACCCGAGATTGACCATAATCATTCGCGTAATTTTCAACGCTCAACACTTCGGTATCATAGCAAAAAATATCGTCGGGATAGACATGATATTAGCCATGGCGGTTATAAACGGCGTAATTATCGCGGTGGTGGAAAAAGGATACGCAATCGTAACTGCCGTAGAAAAAATTGTAACAGAGTCAGAAATCGTTCCGGAAAACAGCCTAGATCTTCACATACAAAGCCTTGTCGTGGCAAAGCTTGTCTTAATGCAGATCGAGCAAAACCACCGCGTCTCTGTAAAGGCCGGGACTGTGTTTCCAGTCATTATCCTGACCCAAAACCTTGCCGAGGAAAACGTTGTTCTGCAAATAACGACCCGGGTCATCAACCGTGCAAAGGAAAACATTGCGTAGGGTCCGCATCCACTGATCCACAACCTTGTCGTGGTAAACAATGTGGTGGCAATGCTTATCCGTCAGTGACTAATCCAGCTAGTAGAATAAAACCGTATCGTTATTCTTCGCGCGATAGAACTTCTGCTCGCCCAAAAAATATTCCGCGACATTATTTACCGCCTAAAAGGCCTGGTTTGTCATCGACTGCCGCTATACCCAAACGTGTTCAGCCGCCGGTGCGTTTTATGAAAAAGCAGGTTATGATTGCAATGGACATGAGTAGTGATATGAAAAAGCTCAATGCTGATCTCGCTGCTAAAGGTTATAAACTGAAAAGCTCGAAAAAATATTTAGCGATTGATATTGCTTTGAATATATATACCGTGCCAGATCGAACTGATGTTGAACAAGCTGTGGGCTCGCTTAGGAGCCGTTATCCTGATTTTATAATTGACGCAAATCATCTTTATGATTTACATGATGGTGAAACAGGAAAGCAAAAACAAATCTTACAGTGGGGTAAGGTAACAAAATCCTGTGGCAAAGGCCTAAAGATAGGATTACTCGATACGGATCTGCAATCAAATCATACGATGTTTGCCGGAAGGGAAATCACCCGTAAAAGTTTCTTGCCGCCTGGGGAAAAACCAGCGCCCAAATTTCATGCGACCGCGATCACTTCAATTTGGATAAGCGAAAAGACTGGGCTGGCACCCAGTGCCAAGGTATATGTTGCCAGTGTGTTTCGTCGTGAAAATAAAAAACAGATTAACACCAGTACTGAGTGGTTGTTGTCCGGGCTGAGCTGGCTGGCCGAACAGGAAGTGGATGTGATTAATTTAAGCTTTGGTGGTCCTGCCAATAAGGTCTTTGAAAAAGCGATATCCAATGTGCAAAAAAAGGGAATGATATTGGTAGCGTCAGCGGGTAATAATGGACCGGCAGCGCCACCGGTATTTCCGGCGGCACATAAAGGCGTTATTGCAGTTACGGCTGTCGATAACAAATTGAAGTTATATAACAGGGCAAATAATGGAGACTATATTGACTTTGCAGCACCTGGCGTGAACATTCTGGTGGCCAAACCAGGCAACGGTAAAAAAATTGTTTCCGGCACTTCGTATGCAGCGCCTTATGTTGCGGCAGCAGTGGCTATACTCAAGCAAAGTGACAAGGCTGATTTTAAAACACAAATTAAACATTTAAAATCGACGTCAAAAGACTTGGGGCAGGAAGGTAAAGACAACAAGTATGGATACGGGTTGATTCAGCTAAAAAATGCATGTGTCATTGCGAGTGCTAGCAAAGGAAGTAAATCTGTTGCGTTTGCAAGTGAGAGCAAGCAAGTGATACAAAATTATAAATCAAAAATATTAAGTTCCAGTCAATAGTTTTTACATCGTTTACTCGCAATCCTTGTGGGTAATTATTTCAATTTAGAACAATAACTTTAAATATTTAGAATTTGTTAAGCGAAGCTTAATAAGTTTGTTTACTTTTACCTTGCAAACGGCGTTTGATTAGGCGAAAGAACAGCAATTTTGTTTTTTTTGCTGACAGTTATAGATCTTAGGATTACAATATAGGGTAGCAAGCGCAACACACATCAACAAAGAAGATGAAATATTAGCCGATAGAAAACCGAAAATTTATTAAGTAGGCTGTAGGTTTTTTACGAGCAGTAATAATTGATCTGATACTGAATTACCAATCCAGGGATACAACTATGACTCGTAGACTAAGAAAAATTGATTTAGCTAAAGTATTCATCGCTATTTCGGCTTTTACGCTTACACCTGCAACGATCTATGCAAATTCATTTTTCACTTCATCGACATTAGTGGTTTATTCACAAGGGTCGGTTGCGCTCGGTTCTGGAATACTGGTTCGTGGGGATAAGGGGCATCACCATAAAGAGACTCGTGTTAGAGGGCCAAGGCATGGTCACTCTCATAGTAGACATGGTCACATAATAGAACATCGACATAGAGAGGTTCGGGTGCGGACTCCCCTGGTAAGAATCCGAAGTGGAAACCATATTGGCAAGCAATATACTACAGGGCATGGTGGTAGACAGTATGTACCTGGCTATAGCACTCGAACGTATACGCCCAGCAAAATTAATAGTGGGCATTATATTCAGGCGGGTCCTGCAAAGAGATACTATAATCCCAGATCTGGGAAAAACACTAATTCGAGTAGCGGACGCAATCCTAATAAGAACGCTTATGTTGTTCCAGCACGAACGCCAGCGTGTCTTAATCGTAAAGGTGGTTGTGGCGGCCACACTGGTCACAGCCCTGGTAATGCTATGCAATCGGGTAATGTTGCTGTCGGTTATGTGCCTGTAACCGGACAAAAGCCTCCGCCAAATATTACCGGGCATAATCCAGGTGGGACTAACTATCCGGGTGGTTCTACTTACCCAGGTGGTCCAAACAATCCTGGTAACACTGGGGGTCCTGGTAATCCCGGTACCCCAATTGATCCGAATAATGGTATTGTATCGTCAGTAAATCCACTTTCACCAAGTGTTGTTGGGGATGAAAGGCCAGCAGAGTTCACGACAGAATTTGATATCGTTGATCCAGGTGATGTTGCATCAGCTGGAAAGCTTGACAAACAAGCGCATCGAAAAATTAAATTCGTCAAAGGCAGGCATATGCCGCAGCAAGTTATGATCGCAATGGATATTAGCGGCCATATGAAAAAAGTTGATGGGGCGCTGGGTAAGAAGGGATATAAACTCCGAAGTTCAAATAAATTTAGCGCGCTTGATCTTGCGCTCAATGTGTATACCATCCCCAAAAAGCTTTCAGTTAAACGTGCTGTCACGTCACTACGCAAAGCATATCCTACGTTTATCGTTGATGCCAACCATATGTACGATCTGCATGCGGGCGCATCAAGTAAGCAAAAATCCATTTTACAATGGGGTGCAGTGCCAAAAAGTTGTGGTAAAGGCTTAAAAATCGGGTTACTCGATACCGGCCTTGAATCTGGACACAGCGCGCTTAAGGGCCGATATATAAAAAGCAAAAATTTTCTACCCAAAAACGAAAAACCGGCGCCGAAATCACATGCGACGGCGATTACTTCAATATGGTTAGGCAAAAAAACCGGACTTGCACCGAGTGCACAGGTTTATGTTGCCAGTGTTTTCCGCCGTGAAAAGCAGAAAAAACAAAATAAAACATTGGTCAATACCAATACGCTTTGGTTGCTTTCAGGGCTTGATTGGCTGGTCAGGCAGAATGTCGATGTTATTAATCTTAGTTTTGGCGGTCCTATCAATAAAGTATTTGAAAAAGCGATTGTCAACGTTCAAAGAAAAGGCATGGTGTTTGTTGCATCCGCCGGGAACAATGGTCCCGATGCGCCAGCGGTATTCCCGGCGGCACATGGAGATGTGATAGCTGTTACGGCTATCGACAGTAAACTGAAAATTTATAGTCAAGCGAATGCCGGTCAATATATTGATTTTGCAGCGCCAGGTGTCAACATACTCGTGGCTAAACCAGGTAATGGTAAAAAAATAGTATCGGGTACATCGTATGCAGCACCTTTTGTTGCTGCAGCGGTTGCCATGCTCAATCAAAATCAGCAAAAAGGTTTGCAAAGCAAGATGAGGTACTTAAAGACCACTTCTAAGGATCTTGGTATCAAAGGAAAAGATCCAGCTTTTGGTTGGGGTTTGATACAAATGACAAACGCCTGTGTCGCTTTTTCTAATAGTAAGAAGTCTAAAATTAAGACTGCAAGTATTCTTAAGACTAATAGTCTGAAAAGAAAAAAGCATGGAAAAATGACTATTAGCAAGAAAAACAAAAGCAAAAAACCGAAAAAAGCGAAAGTTAGTAAAAAATAGCCTAACAATAGTTTTAGTAAACGACCCGGATTCATAGATTGAATCCGGGTTTTTAATTATAATTTAATATAAATCCAGCCCTTTTTACGTTTTTCGATGACTTCGCCCAGCGCCGATGGAATAATTTGTGCGCCAGGAATTATCTTGAATTTACGTTTAGATCGTGACTCTATTCGTTCGAGGGTTTGCTTACATACCTTTACAGCAAAATTAGGATGCTTAGCAATCAGTTTTTGTAATTTCTTGGAAAAGGGGTTTTTCCCGCTATGCTTAACCAATCCCATGCCTTTGGCATTGGTCACCAAACGTAGTTTGAACGTTTCGCCTTTAGACTCAGCCATTATTAACGATTTTTCAATTTCATTGAGTATTATTTTCCAACGGTATTTGTCAGCACTGGTTACGTGAACCATCACATTGCGGGCCTTATTTTTGCTTGATTTAATGTTATCGACAGCCGTTGCAATACTGTATATTGTTTTACTTTTAGATACGTAACTAGTCGTTACGCTACTTAATATACCCACGATGATAAGCACCGATACGGCAAGCGACAACGCACGGGTATTTTTAAATAAAATTCCGAAATATCTTATTTCTTTGCACGTTTGCCGATTATAGCTGAGTCTAACCAAGTCACGTATGACTCTTAACTCTTCGACACGAGCGCGTAATGTAAGGTCAGTTAGCAGTGTTTCTGAAAGATTTAGCGCGGCACTTTTTTTGAGTTCGCCATCAATATAGGCATTTAACATTTCGTCTGAATAGAGTGTATCCGAGTTCATTTAGTGTCCCTCAAATTATGGACATCAGTATGTGTGGATTTCAGACTAAAATAATCGCCATAGTCCATTAGCTGGTTACGTAGTGCTGCACGTGCACGACTGACTCGACTCATGACCGTGCCAATGGGAATATCAAGTGTCGATGCCACTTCGGAATAACTTAATTCAAATATATCAACCAATGTTATAATCTGCCTTTGATTTAATGGTAAATTTGCAATGGACTCTCTAACTCTTTGTACGATTTCCATGCGTTCGTGTTCATGTTCTGTATTGCTGCTACTGGGAATTGCCAAGGATTCGTAAGTTTCAGTGTCTTTTTGTTTGCGCAAAAAATCTTTCCAGCAATTGGCTAGTATTTTTGCCAACCAGGATTTAATGGCGTTAGGGTTACTAAGTTGATCGCGTTTCTTTAGCGCCTTTTCCAGTGACTCCTGAGTCAGGTCTGATGCAGTATCCTTGTCATTGCACCAGGAATACGCCAGGCAGAAGAGGTTTTCACGATATTTTGATAGTTTCTGTCTAAAAAATACTTTCTTTAGTTCTAACATATACGGCATCCTGTTTTTATTAGACGTAGCAAGTACCGCGATTATTCCAATTTATGTAATTAGTATTTTTTATGGAATAAATATTTAGTTACTATCGTCTTAACTATACCAACTTTTATGTGATGCATCAAAATCAGTAATGGTAAACTATAAAAACTTAAAATTATAATAATTCAAAATTAAAACCTAAAAATATAAAAACCCGAATAACTGATTGAATTTATCAGGAAAATTCGGAGGAGTAATCAATGTATAACAAAAAAATAGAGATCCACTGGTTTACACTAGTGTTGCTTTTTATATCATTTAATAATTTTGCCGCAAATTGGCTTATGTTACAAGGTACAGAGAAGCCAAAAGCCAAGCAGCATAAATTCTGGGGGTTTATACAACCTGCATATACCTATGATACCAGCGACGAGCTGAGCGGGTTAACCGGTAGTTTTGCGGCAAATAATGGGAGACGTACCGCAAAAAATTCAGTCGCACCGTGGTTTGATGATGATTCGAAGGTCCATGTCAGGCGGGCGAGATTTGGTGTCAGAGGGCGGTTTACCCATAAACCAACGGGTAGTTTTGCCAGCAAAATAAATTATTTTACCCTATTTGAAACGGCAACAAACCTCCTGACCTATGATCCGTTTGGTGATCGGGCACGGACAGTTGCATTAGATCATATCAGTATGACTTTTAATCACATTAAAGGCGCCCGTGTACGGGTAGGTTTGTTTAAAACGCCTGGTCCGGAAGAATCGTTCAACGCGATACATACACTAAATTATATTGAATTCACGGATTTTATCGCTCGCGAGCAGCTAGAGCGATTTGTTAGTGGTGCATCGCGACCAGCGGGTTCACCGCTATCACCCGCACTGGGGACGCCCACCAACACCGCTTACGGGTTTAATGGCGTAAGAGACTGGGGTGTCCAGGTCTTTGACAGCTTTAAAACGGGTAATTGGGATCTGAGTTATGCCGCAATGCTCGGTCGTGGAGAAGGCATACACGAGACATCAGATTCAGATGGTAACGAGGATTTATATTTGTATTTATCAGCCGAATATAATTTGCCGGGTGGACGTGGGCCTTATAAGCATGGAATCAAATATTATGCCTGGAGCCAGAACGGAAAACGAGAATTTGCAACGGATCCTGGCGGCACAGCCTATGATCGAAGTCGATATGGATTTGGTATCGCCGCTTTGGGAAAATTCTTTGGATCGTCCCATAAGCAAAGATTCGGCGTTGAGTTAATGTTTGCGGACGGCATGTTATTTCTGTCACCGGCAGGTGGTGTTGCACAAGGGTCGCTCAATTCAGGTAACTTGCAGTATGCAGCGGAAGAGGGCAATAAGTCGCGAGGCTTGACATTGGATTACGGTTTCTACTTTAATAAAAAGTGGGATGTTGGAATACGTTATGCGCGCCATGATCTTTTATATGAGCAAGCGCAAAATGTAAATCCAGGAAACGAAAGAATATTTAAAGAATGGACGTTTGCTATAACGCATAGATTTACGCCCAAGAAAAGGCTTTCACTAAACTATACCCTAAGGGATATTGAGGCGCCGACGGCCTATACGGCGAGCGGGGGGTTTGCCGGAGCAGCGCCAGCGGTTGTGACCAGTAATGTAAATAGTATTGTCAACACCACGGATGATCGCATTGCGTTGCAATTTACCTGGATATTCTAGTTTTATCGATTCTAAAGAGTGAACACAAGCGCACTGCGCAGTTCACTCTTTTTCATAAAGGCGTTTGGCGAGTAGCCCGGACTTCGCGTAGCGAACGCCGGGGAAAAAAATAGGGTTCAAAATTCAATTAACGCAGGCCTAAGCGCAAGGTAGTCGGTAGCTGATTAAGACAGGGGGAAATAGGATGTGCGTTCTCCCGGCGTTCGCTGCGCGAAGTCCGGGCTACTTTTCTAACGACTATTTTTATTGGGTGAAAAACAGTTTACGTTTTTTTTGCGTAAACGGCCATAATTGTATTTAGCTCGCGAAGGATGTCGTGTTGTTGGTGAGCGGTGAGCGACCTCATGGTTGGAATCGGTTTTCCAGATTTAAGATCGGAAATAACTTTATGAACAACCGTGCAGCCCTGACTGCAAATTTGTTCCAGAATTTTTTGTTTGCTATTATTTCTAGTCATTATTTATCGCCCTATAGCCAATATCTTTGCGGAACTGCACGCCTTCCCAATGGATATTTCTGGTAATATCATACGCTTTTTTTTGCGCCTGCTGTATATCGGTTCCGAGTGCAACGGCACATAAAACCCGACCACCTGCGGTGATGATATTCCCGTTTTTTATAGTGGTACCTGCGTGAAAAACTTTCAGATCATCCGTTTTAATATTATGCAGACCTTTAATGATTTTACCAGTTTCATAGGATCCCGGATACCCTTCAGCGGCCATAACCACACCTAAAGCAGGGCGTTTGTCCCATTTTATCTGCTGCTGATCAAGTGTTTTATCTAAAGCAGCTAAGCAAAGTGCCAGCAAATCCGATTGTAACCGCATTAGAATGGGTTGAGTCTCCGGGTCACCAAAGCGGCAGTTATATTCTATTACTTTAACGCTTCCGTCAGGGCCAATCATGACACCGGCGTATAGAAATCCGGTGTAGGGATTACCGTCCTTTTTCATACCGCGTAAAGTGGGCATGATAATCGTGTTCATGATCTGATCGTATACTTTATCCGTGACCACGGGCGCGGGCGAATAGGCACCCATCCCCCCCGTATTAGGGCCCTTATCGCCGTCAAAAGCAGCTTTGTGATCTTGCGATGTCGCTAAGGGTAGAATGTGTTCACCATCGGCGATTACAATAAAGCTCGCTTCTTCGCCCGATAGAAATTCTTCAATAACCACTCTATGTCCGGCTTCGCCAAAGCGGTTGGCAGATAACATATCTTTAACCGCATTGATTGCCTGATCGATTTGGTTAGCGACAATTACACCCTTTCCCGCAGCCAGACCATCCGCTTTAATAACAATGGGAACACCCACAGAATGGATATAGGCAATCGCTTCTGTTTCGTCAGTAAAGGTTTTATACGCTGCGGTTGGAATATTATGCCGGGCCAGGAAGTCCTTGCAAAAGCTTTTGGAGCCTTCCAGTTGTGATGCCTTTTGCGAAGGACCAAAACACGGTAGGCCGGCTTGGCTAAATTGATCAACGATGCCCATAACCAGTGGTGTTTCAGGTCCAACCACGGTTAGATCGATTTCATTTGTTTTAGCAAACTCAATTAGTAAAGCAATGTCGGTCACACCGATATTGATATTTTCGATATTTGTTTCAAGCTCAGTGCCGGCGTTACCCGGTGCCACATAAACTTTCGAAACCTTCGGTGACTGGATAAACTTCCATGCCAACGCATGCTCACGACCACCATTGCCAATGACCAAAACCTTCATTAATATTTATCCCAGTGGAATGATCCCATTATATTCTGTAGCCCGGACTTCGCGCAGCGAACGCCGGGGAACGAACATCATATTCTTCTGTATCTTAGTTAGATATTGACTGCCTTATACTGACTTCCGTGTTAGTTGAATTTAAAACTATTTTCTTTTCCCCGGCGTTCGCTGCGCGAAGTCCGGGCTACTTAATGTTTGAAATGACGCATACCGGTGAGAACCATAGCGATATTATGTTCGTCTGCAGCTGCGATAACTTCATTATCACGTACCGAGCCTCCAGGTTGAATGACGGCAGTAATACCCACTTCTGCTGCCGAGTCTAGTCCGTCACGAAATGGAAAAAAAGCATCTGAGGCCATGACCGAGCCGTTTACTTCCAATTCCGCATCGTTTGCCTTGATCGCAGCGATTCGAGCGCTATAAACCCGGCTCATTTGGCCTGCGCCAACACCAACGGTGACCTGATTTTTACAGTAAACAATGGCATTGGATTTGACAAATTTGGCAACTTTCCAGGAAAAAAGCAAATCATCCCGTTCTTGTGGCGTCGGCGAGCGCGCTGTAACCACCTTAAGGTCAGACATGTCTACCATACCGGTATCTCGGTCTTGTACCAATAAACCGTCGACAACAGGTTTATAATCCATCCCAGGGCTATCGCTGCATTGCCAGGGTTTAACGGCTAACACACGAATGTTTTTTTTGTTTTCAAGAACCTTTATGGCAGTGGCGGCGATTCCGGGTGCAATAATAACTTCTACAAATTGACGGTCGATAATTGCCTCGGCAGTTTGCTTATCGAGTTTACAGTTAAAAGCAATGATGCCGCCAAATGCTGATGTTGGGTCTGTTTTAAAGGCACGGTCATAAGCCTTTAGAATTGAGCTATCGACCGATACGCCACAAGGGTTTGCGTGCTTAACAATGACACATGCGGGTGCTTTAAATTGCTTTACGCATTCCAACGCAGCGTCAGAGTCGGCAATATTATTAAAGGAAAGCGCCTTGCCTTGGATTTGTGTGGCACCGGCTATGCTGCTATCACTATAAGTGTTTGTCCGATAAAAAGCGGCTTGCTGATGTGGGTTTTCACCATAACGCAATGACTGGCTTTTAGAAAATTGTAAATTAATGGTTTCCGGAAAAGTTTGTTTTTCTTTGTTTTCGTTTAGCGCGCTCAAATAGTTGCTAATGGCACCGTCATATTGTGCTGTGTGTGAAAATGCTTTTACAGCCAGAGAAAAACGCAGCTCATCACTTAAAGCGTTATTGTTTTCTTTCATCATATTTATCACGTTCGCATAGTCGTTGGTATCGACGATTACGCCAACATCTGCATGGTTCTTGGCGGCGGCTCGCAGTAATGTTGGGCCACCAATATCAATGTTTTCGATGATATCGTTAAAATCGCTATTTAGGTTTTGCGCAGTCTCCTGAAACGGATACAAGTTAACAATCACTAAATCAATTGCTTTGATTCCATGTTGTTGCATGATTTCGGTATCGATATCTCGTCTACCAAGAATCCCGCCATGAATTTTAGGGTGCAGCGTTTTAACACGTCCCTGCATCATTTCCGGAAATTGTGTATATTCTGAGACTTCGGTGACAACAATTCCGTTATCCGCTAATAGCGTTGCGGTACCCCCAGTGGAAAGTATTTCAACCTTCTGCTGAATTAGGAATTTTGCAAACTCAACAAGACCTGATTTATCCGATACACTGATCAGAGCACGCGATATTTTTTTCATAAATTCAGTAAAATCTTTGCGAAAAGAATTAACGCCGCGTACCGCGCCAAATTAATTATTTGGCGCGAAACGGCGAAAATCAAGATTGGTTAGTTTATTTTGAATAACTGAAGCTTTTTACGCAGAGTACTGCGGTTAATGCCCAGTAGCTTGGCAGCTTTTGACTGATTGCCGTTTACATTGCTCATAACGGTCTGAAGTAAAGGTTTCTCTACCTCATTAATCACTAAACGGTACAAGTCATTTGGGGTTTCTCCATTTAAATCCGCGAAGTAAGCATCCAAAGCTGCTTTAACATTTTCTGCCAAAGTGACGCCATGGCGGTTGAAAGTGGTGTCGACATTTGCTTCGTCAGTCGCAAAGTTCTGTTCTCCAGTATAGGTCATGCGGCTAATACCTCCCCGTTGGCGAGTTGCTCGAAAAATTGCTTGGTTAATGAAAGTTGTTGTTGTTTCGTTTCTACTCGATTAATAGTATTGCGAAACTGCGCACCATCTTTTTGTCCTTTGCTATACCATGAAATATGTTTTCGGGCGACACGTACACCTGTGAATTCGCCATAGAATTCATATAAATTATTTAAATGGTTTAGCATGATATCACGAATTTCAGTGATACCAGGTTCGGGCAACTTGGTCCCTGTTGCAAGATAATGTAGTATCTCCCTAAAGATCCATGGCCGTCCCTGTGCGGCACGGCCAATCATAATACCGTCAGCACCAGTATATTCCAATACCTGTTTGGCAATTTCAGGAGAATTAATATCCCCATTGGCGATAACTGGAATGTTAACGGTATTTTTGACTTCTTTAATGGTATCGTACTCGGCGTTGCCTTTATACTGGCAAGCGCGAGTCCTGCCATGAACTGAAAGTGCCTGAATCCCGCAGGCTTCTGCGATCCGGGCAATGCGCGGTGCATTGATACTGGGCTTATCCCAGCCGGTTCGAATTTTAAGTGTCACTGGTATTTGCACAGCCTTGACGACAGCGGTCAGGATTTCTTCGACCAGTTGCTCGTTTCTTAATAATGCAGATCCGGCCATGACATTGCAGATTTTTTTAGCCGGACAACCCATATTGATATCAATAATTTGGGCACCCCGGTCTTGATTATATTGTGCCGCTTCCGCCATCATTGTCGCTTCCGCGCCCGCAATCTGAATAATTTTAGGTTCGGTTTCACCTGTATGGTCTGCTCGTCTTTGTGTTTTTTTACTGCCCCATAACAACGAGTTAGACGAGACCATTTCCGAAACGGCCATTCCTGCCCCCTGGGACTTACACAGTTGGCGAAACGGACGATCAGTAACGCCTGCCATTGGTGCAAGCACTAGATTGTTATTCAGTTGGTAAGGTCCAATTTGCATTGTAAGTGGCTATATAACGAACAATTCGCTTATCTGAATTTGTATAAACATCTTTAAGCATATAACAGCGATAGTTCAATTACTCCATTAATTTCAGTTATCTAATAGACATTAGAAACTGGTGTACACCCTGTATTTTTGTTTATGTTTATTAACTCATCAGCATGAATAGGGAAAAAAGAATCATACCTGTATTCTGTAATGATTAAAAGAGCTACACTAAAAATATAAATATTGACAATTCTTTAATCATGTTTTTGCTATAAATATGCCCGAACAGTAATCTTGTGCATAAGCTGTGAACAAATTGTTATTAAAATAATTTATTCAAATGCCAGCCAGACAGAGGGATCTTCTTTTGATGGAATTTCAAATTCAAGACGGATATCAATCGGATTTTTCGGTTCCATTCCGTTAGTGATATTTTCTGGATTTTTTAGATAGTCTTTAGGTTTGATACGACGCATGGCAACAACGGCATCGACTTTATTTCTTACGCGAATAACTAAAATAGGGTAGGGCTGCCTGTGATTTGCCATATTGACAAACCGGGATCGAATGACGCCGATACCCTTTTTACTTGAATGTTTATCGTAGGCAAAGGTCAGTGAGCGAATTTTTTTCAGATCTTTCTTAAAAGGTATCGTGCAATTAAATACCTTGCAGAATTTCACCAATTTGGGTCGGATGGTTTCATTTTGTGCCAGCGAGCTTCTTTTAAAATAAATATATTGAAATGACAGCAGAAACAATAAAATTAAAATAGACAATATCAGAAAAAAGTTTTTCTTAGCGCTGGGCACGTGTACATCTTCGTACAGGTCGTCTTGCAGAACATCAGGTACCAGGTTAAAATCTTGCGTCTCTGGCCGTCGAGCAAGCGGGTTGCGAAAATTAGATCGTAATCGTTGTGCTAGATTTCGATTGCTTTCGGGTTGTACTTCAGCCAGTTGGGTTTCTGGACTTATTACCGGTTCAGGCGTTTGAAAACTTTGTGACGCCATGAGAGAATGGTCCGGCTCTGGATTATATTGTGGTGCTGGTGCGGTATTGGCGGATATTGGTGCTGAGTTATTTTCGTCGTCCAGCGAGTCTGGAATATCATATTTTACAGTGCGATTTTTTATAACCAATTCGTTATAGATTGAAGAAGCGGCATCACCCATACTTCTGCCTGGGGTTTGTGTGCCGGTATTTATCGGTGCTGGCTGACTCGGCGCGGGGGCTGGCGCAACATTGGGATTTCGTGTTTTCTGGCCCTGTTCTTCGACAATGGCTTCTTGGGCTTCAAATATTGTAAAGCATTGTCCACAACGTGTTTTACCACGCGCACTGCGTAACTGGTTTTCTGAAATTCGAAATAATGTCTGACAATTTGGACAACGCGTTAACATCTATTTTCCGTATCTCTACATAGATTAGTGTTTTATTAATAGTAGCAATTTTTTTTACCGGCGTCTGTATGCAAGCATCGCCCAGCCGCTATTTAAGCTGGTGCCTATGCCATAAAAATTAGGTGTATATCTTTGCTTCACCATTCCCACTTGGTCACCCATTATACCAGAGAGTAACAGTATGCTGTTACTTTTCAGTATTTTTGCAAATACCGGCTCCAGCGCTAACAAGGGCGCTGCGAGAATATTGGCAATTAGTAAGTCTGCTATTCCATCTAACGACAAATTCTCCGGAAAATTGATACTTAAATGATCATTTACACTGTTTTTTTTAGCATTTTCCTTAGTTGCCTCAAGCGCTTGAGGA
Organism: Gammaproteobacteria bacterium; assembly: GCA_003233345.1. GTDB lineage: Bacteria > Pseudomonadota > Gammaproteobacteria > SZUA-21 > SZUA-21 > SZUA-21. The sequence continues at coordinate 37,653 of QILK01000177.1, forward strand.
TCAATATCTGTACAGTAGACATGGTTTGCCCCCAAAGCTGCCGCCGCAATGCCAAGTATTCCAGAACCACAGCCATAATCAACAACAGTATAATTATTGATATTATGGGAAGCGAGCCATTCCAGGCAAAGTGCCGTGGTTGCATGTGTTCCGGTACCAAATGCCATTCCTGGATCGAGATAAAGATTTACTGCGCAGGGGTCTGGTGTCGTATAACCGTCGGGAATAACCCATAATCGCTGGGCAAAACACAAGGGCTTAAAATACTTTAGCCAGGCTCGTGTCCAGTTTTGTTCTGCTAGCTTTTTAAAACTAATGCGGGTGATATCATAGTCCAGTTTTGTCGAAATTTCTGCGCACACAGTAGTAGGGTTTAGCGTATCCGGAAAGAGACCGGTTAACTGAGTGTGGTCCCAAAGAGGTGTTTCCCCAGGTGCTGGTTCAAATAATGGCGTTTCGCGCACGGCGGGTTTTGCATCTTGTAATGTGACTGATACCGACCCCAGCTCAAAAAGCAATTTTTCGATAGTTGCCAGATTATTATTGGTTGCAGATAACGTAATTTGCCACCAGGACATAGCGTAATTAAAACTATAATCCCAGTTTAGTCTCTAGATAGTGAATATTGGTTCCACCGCTGACAAATGCGGCATCCTCAATCAGATCCTGGTGCAGTGGGATATTGGTTTTAATCCCTTCAATAATCAGCTCCGCCAGTGCCAGTCGCATGCGTGCCAAGGCATTATTACGCGTTTCGCCATAAGTAATCAGTTTGCCAATCATTGAGTCATAGTTAGGCGGGACCCGGTAATCATCATAAATATGCGTGTCAACACGAACACCAGGACCACCGGGAGCATGAAACTGGGTGATCGTGCCGGGTGACGGCATAAAATTAACCGGGTCTTCAGCGTTAATCCGGCATTCGATAGCGTGCCCCCTGATTTTAATGTCATCCTGCTGATAGGAGATAGGTTGACCTGCGGCAATTTGAATTTGTTCTTTTATAATATCAACACCGGTAATCATTTCTGTTACTGGGTGTTCTACCTGAATCCGGGTGTTCATTTCAATAAAATAAAACTCACCATTTTCGTATAGAAATTCGAATGTGCCTGCGCCTATATAGTCAATATCACGACAGGCTTGCGCACAAATATTGCCGAGACGATTGCGTTGTTCTTCGCTAATACCCGGCGCTGGCGCTTCTTCGATAACTTTTTGGTGTTTACGTTGCATGGAGCAATCACGTTCGCCAAGATGAATGGCATTGCCGTGTTTATCAGATAAAATTTGGAACTCTACGTGACGAGGGGT
>QILK01000268.1 GCA_003233345.1 Gammaproteobacteria bacterium
GACTCCATTGGGTCAGTGTTTTTGTTGTTATCATTCTGTCATTTGAAGGCGTTCACCCACTAACCTCATTCGATCGCAACGATAGCGCTTATTCGAGCCGGGTCGTCAATTTAAATATTGAACAATTAAAACGTAATCTTCGCAAACCGATTTTCCTAAATGGCAATCGTCCCTGGTTTTTGCAAGTATTTCCGATGCCAGTGAAGATACAAGCAGGTACGCTACACCCTGGTGCAATACATAAAATAGATTATGTCTATAAGCGCTGGTTTTTTACCAATACGCATAAGGGGCAAATGATTTTAAAAATAAAAAATGTTGGAGAAAATTTTGTTATTACGGAGATATTAAAAGATACCAGCTACATATCAAACTACCTTGAGCTAAAAGGTACGCATATAAAATTTGACAAACTGGATAATAATAGAACGAAAGTGACTTTACGTATATTTTATAAGCGCCATTTGGATCCAAGTTGGTATTTTGGACCAATGGAGCGTTATGCGATATCTCAGATGTCACGTTATATGATACGTAAAATCATTGTTCGTGATTAAATTGGGTTTTGAATCAGGAGAGCGGATATGATGGAGCCTGTAAAAAGAGTGAGTGGTGCCGGCGCTAATCCTGATGAAGGTCGGGTAGGTTATGATTTTTATAACATTGTATGGAATCTTGGTATGCTGACTGCTTCATTAATTTTTGCGCCGCTTTATTTTAGCGTGTCTGCGTTACTTATTTTTATTGTGTTGACCTACATACTATTGTTAGTTGGGCATAGTGCCGGTATGCATCGATTGGTGATACACCGAACCTACGATTGCCCAAAATGGCTAGAACGTTGTTTAGTCTATCTCGGTGTCCTTGTTGGTATGGCAGGCCCCTATGGTATCATTAAAATACACGACTATCGTGATTGGGCGCAGCGGCAAACGAGCTGTCATGATTTTTTTTCCCATCGTCAATCCTATTGGCAGGACTTGTGGTGGCACTTGACCTGTCGTTTTCATTTCAAATATCCGCCAAAATTTACGCTTGAAGGTAAATTTCTGAATGACCCTTTCTATCAATTTCTGGAAAAAACCTGGCGTTGGCATCAGCTGTTATTGGCATTAATTTTATATGCAATCGGTGGCTGGGCCTTTGTTATCTGGGGTGTCTGTGTTCGTGTAACAGTCAGTGTAATTGGGCATTGGAGCATCACCTATTTTTGCCATAAACCTGGGCCAGGACAATGGAAAGTTAAAAGCGCTTGTGTCCAAGCGTCCAATATACCTGGACTCGGGTTACTCACTTACGGCGAGTGCTGGCACAATAATCATCACGCGTTCCCGGAATCAGCTAAAATTGGTCTGGAAAAAGGTCAAAAAGATCCGACTTGGTCTTTTATAAAGTTACTATCTATATGGGGTCTTGCCTATAATATTAGATTACCACGTGGTCAGGATTTACGTGAGGACTTAATTCACGATGGTGGAAGTGCAAAGTCTACTTTGCCCCATGACATTGTCGAATAGACTACCGAGTGAGTTTTATAAAATGAAAATCAATGATGGTTGCGTCTCTTTGTTTTTTTATAAATGTATTGAATACGGCAGTATGATTGAGGCGACGATTGAAATTGAGAAATCAAAGAGATAAACCCGGGCATCCCAGAAGCTAATGTGAGATATGACTGCGTTTGGTCCGAATTTGCTGGGACACCCGCTTCTTTAATATATAAACACATCACCATCCATGTCGAACTTTTAAATTGGAAAAAAGCATACTATTTTTCGTTTTTACAAAACGGGTCATATATCTTAGCGATTTTTGACCATAAATGACTATTGCTATTCGAAATGTTAATAAGTATGTTTATTCTAACTAAAAAAACCGTTTAGCTAAGTTACATTTGCACGTAATAAATAGGAGCAAACAGATGGATCGAAGATATTTCCTAAAGTCCGGGATCGCAGGCGCAGCCGGTTTAGTCGCTGGTAGTACCTCACTACTAACTTGGGCACCAAGAGCCTACGCGGCTATCGTTAACGTAAATATTAATGCGGTTGCCGGTAGTGTAGACATGCCTGATGGCAGCAGCGCCTATATGCTTTGCTTTAGTTCTAGTAATACACCTCAATTTCATGGCCCAACAATAGTAGTCCAGGACGGTGATACCGTTAACGTTAATCTAGCCAACAGCCTGTCTATAGATACTGTTTTTGCGGTGACGGGTACTGGTATTAAAGAACAAATTGCGGCTGGCGGCACTACCTCATTTTCTTTTAATGCGCCTGCCCCGGGTACTTACTTGTATTATGATGATCAAAACAATGGTGTTAATCGCGTAATGGGTTTAAATGGTATATTGGTTGTTATGCCCAATAGCAGTAATCAGTCTTTTTCCGGTGGCCCCTCGTTTACACGTCAATATAAGTGGGCGTTACATACAATTGATGTTGGTTGGGGTAACACTGTACAGACTAGTGGTCACAGTGCAGTCAATTCGTTAGATCCGGATAGTTTCAACCCTTACTTTTTTACCCTAAACGGCACTAGTTTTCCATATACCCAAAATCCCAATACGGTGATAGAAGGTAATATTGGTGAGCCCGCCTTGATTAGACTCGTCAATTCCGGTGGTATGATTCATTCTCCCCACTTTCACGCTAACCATGTCGAGATAACCAGTATTAATCGTGAAAACTTTACTGGCCAGCGCAAAGAAAAGGATATCGTTTCAATGATGCCACTTGATGCACGTGACGTCATTTTTCCCTTTAAAACTCCGCCAGATGCATGGCCAAGCGCAAGCGGTGTGCAACGCTATCCAATGCATTGCCACTCTGAAATGTCTCAAACCAGGGCAGGAGGTATGTATCCAGATGGATTGCATACAGGAATCGTCATCGGGCAGTCGCCTGCAACTGAACCAAAACTATAACAGTCTACTGAACTCAGTCTGAAACTTAATCTAGGTTGGAGAATATAAATGGGAAAAAAACGAAGAAATCAGGATGGAAATACTGGTGGTGGTACCAATGCTAGTGGCATGGGCGGTGGTGGCGGCGGCATGGGCGGCGGTATGGGCGGTGGCATGGGGGGTGGTTGCGGAAACGTTGGAATCCTCGGTAATTGTGGGGTAAACACGCAAGCACCTGCAACACCAAACAGAGTAACGCCTGACGCTGAATTTTTTCGCACAACTTTTATGGGTGGCAACGCCACTATTAATGGTACTAACGTTTCTATCTGGGGATTTAATGATGGCGGTGGTATGGGTGGTGGTATGGGCGGCGGCGGCGGTGGTATGGGCGGTCCATTTCCTTCTCCGGCAATTCGTGTTCGCCAAGGCGATATAGTGCATACTCACCTTAATGCGATGATGATGATGGTACCCCACACAATTCATCATCACGGAATAGAACCAGATACTTTTAATGATGGGGTTGGCCATTACTCATTTGATGTATTGGGACGTTACACCTACCAATGGCTGGCTTCACAAGCCGGTACTTATTTTTATCATTGCCACGTCAATACTGTTTTACATGCTGAAATGGGTATGTATGGGGCTTTGATCATTGATCCGCCTAATGGTCCCGGCGCTGCGTCCGATGGTACGTCATATAATGTCGAGGCAATTTGGGCAGTTGATGATATCGATACATCATGGCATTGCCTACCTTGGAATGCGGCTTTATGTGGTGGCGATGCCGGTCTTAACAACTTTAATCCCGATTTGTTTTGTATCACCGGTTTAGGCCAAGCAGAACTTGATGTCGACGCCTCTGCGGCTACGCCTGCGGTCGCCATTACTGCCAACAGAGGCGACACGGTCTTATTGCGCTATATTATGGCAGGTTATATTCCTCAACGTGTGACGTTTCATAGAGACTTAGGTGATATTACCATTGTTGCGGAAGACGGTCGAAATTTACCGTCGAAAAAAACGCTCTCTGCTGGGTCATCTGTGTTTATGACGGCGGCTGAACGTTATGAATTTATTTTTCAAGCAAATACATCAGGAACAAATATACCTATCGACATTGAATTTTTTAATTATCGAAATGTCTCAGGGTCGTTAAGAAATGTTGGAAATATTCAGGGATATGTTAACGTTAATTGAAATTATAAATTTAGTTAGTTTCCAATAGTATGAAAGGGAGCTATATTCCTACACCTAAAGGGGATTGGTATTCCCCTTTGGGAGAATATTTGCGAATACTTGGTATAATAAACCCAGACACGCTGGAAAGACACTCAATATTTAACGGCAACTAACCGCCTATATTGTCTTCGATGCTCAAAACTTCTTCTCGAACGATCATCCTTGCCACACAGGTACGCCCGTCTAACGCAACGCGAAATGCAATGATAGTAGGGGGGCCTCCAGGCTTATTTGTCTTTTACGGGCGATAGTCATTTTAGTTCGGAAATTTATTGTGTTGTTTTTACAATAATGGGTGAATAATGATGTTTCAACCGGTCAAGGCGTAGCTTGAGGAGTGGTTGCAGGTTAGGGGACGGCGCAGGTAGAATGTTGTATCCTTTGTGGGGTGTTCTGGTTCTTTCTTTTTCGGTAATTTATTCAGCTAACGTTGAGTTCAGCTGGAACGTTTTGTTGAGCATTTACTTATAAATTCAACGAATTAGATAGCATTGCTATATTGATTGGAAACTACTATAATTCTGTTGAACCCTGCAAAACGCGAAGTCTTAAGTTCCACTTAGGATAAGCCTCACGGCATAGCAAATGCGGGGTTTATTTTTTTTTAGTTAAATTTTTTTTAAAACTAGCATTTCTTGGTACAAATAACCAATGACGATATAGGTGCTGCCATCTATTATTAATATTTCCTTCTAGTCCAGTAGAAATTCCAATATTAAATTTAGGATAAATTTCTCTAATTTTTAAATTAATGAATTTATACAGCTTTTCTTTTGCTATTGTGCGCTTTCCTCTGGTTTTCAATCCGTTAGGTATTTTTTTATGTTTGTCATTCAATCGAAACTGAATAGCACCTAATATTATATCAAGACATTGCAATATATCATGTTTATGAGAAACCACCTCAGTGATTTGTTCTCTATCAATACTGATATTTCCTTTTTTAAATTCTATGTAGCGGTTTAAGCCATGAATATGATCTTTAAAAAATTCGCACTTTTCTTTAGTATCTGGCAGTTTATCAAAATATGCTCTTACATTTAGTATATCGTTATCGTTATTCGCGAATTGAAGACCAAAGGCGTGCTTGATAAATTGATAATAAAGGATGAAATATTCATGTTCTATATGATATGGCTCTAAATTTTCTGCAATATTACAATTTTGAGAGAACATTATGCGAATTTTTATTTTGTCTTCTTTAATAAAGTCAAAAAATGTTTCTATAAGGTTTGTATATTTATCTAGATAATTTTTAGTAACTTTTTGCCATTTAACTTCACCATGTAAATTCAATTGAATTTTTTTATTTTTTAGAACTGTTTGAATTTCATTACCGTGCATTGATCTGACTAATGCTCCTCCATAAAAATTCGAAAAATATCGACCCTTGGTATCAGATTCATCACAATACAAAGTAACTTCTTTAATCAATATATTTCCTTTTTAACAAGTCCTGGGACACCCATAATTTTTGAACTAAATAATAATTCCTTTTTGTAAAACATACATTTGTTCTGTGACTGGCATTTTTCTTTAGGTATGACTTTGCTCGGTAATTATGTGGATGTACAGGGTTGTCTCCAATACATTTTTGTAAAGAAAAATTAACGCGTTTTACGCCTGATTTTGAGTTGATGCGTTGATATGGCGCTTCACCGCCAGGTAATTCAGATACTCACCGATTTTTTCAGGACCTAATGCGTTCGCATGTGTTTTATTGTGATAGAGGATAAAGCGCTTAATCCAGCCAATATACGTTTGTTTTGTACGAATACTATAATAGCCTGATACGGATTCGCCCGAACCATGTCCAATTGCGTTGGCTTTTTCATATAAGATATTTCTAAATATATATAGTGTACGCCTGTGTATTATATCAGATACTGTATATTGAAATAAGTCCTTGAGCTTGAACAATTCTTGGCGATATTATATAGAAAGCGGGTGTGTTATAACACGCCCATATTCTGCGTCATTCCTGATGATCTAGTTGTGGTTGTAGAAAAAGCCTCGATCCGCGGTTAACTATTGGTATAATGGCTTAAACACTACAAGGAGTTGTGTCGATACCTAAATTCATTCCGTATGATCCAAGCTAAAGCAGGATGGTTGTGAACTACGCCGATCAATTATAACCCGGTACCTTATTTTTGTTGTTCACATAGAGTTAGCAAATAATGGAGATGCGATGAAAAATATATTTGAGTTGGAGACTTCAACTGATATTGCTTCTGACAATAATGGAAATAATGATGTTTCAACCGGTCAAGGCGTAGCTTGAGGAATGGTCGCAGGTTAGGGGACGGCGTGGGTGGAATGTTGTATCGTTTGTGGGTGTCCCGGTTCTTCGCCTGGTGGTAAGCGCGAATTCGAAATCATGACGGTCAAATACCTGTAGCAGATTTATTGTCTTAGCATATCGTCCCTGGATTGAAACTGTCGTTATTGCCAGAAATAAGAGGGGTAGACGCTTGCAGAAAAGCAGACTCGTTCGCAGCAATAATTGTCATCAGGGTTATAGCACAGCAAGACCCTTCAGAAGTGTTCTGTACTGCGGGCAATATCTTGGTGGTTCTGACCTGAAACAACGGTTTCAATGGTCTGAAAATCGATTCTGATACGTTCGTTGGCCACCGGCCGAAACAGTTTGTCAGCAAAAGACACATGCGCAGGGTGCTTACGGAAACTGTCGATTACTGTTGGATGGCAAAAGCGTATCAGCCAGGTATAGCGGTATTTAGCATTTTCCTGTACCGCCTTGCCGGTTACCACCTCGCGCACGCCAGGTATGGCGCTGAGTACCCGGCGACCTTCGGCCATGATCGTCTCAACGCGGCTTTCATCAATACCTTCTACGTTGTAGATAATTAAGTGCTCCACTGGTGACCAAGGTCGACAGTGTGACAAGACTTCCGCCGCTCGTCCTGCTGATCCCCACAGCCGCATGCAGCGTTCGGCTTCGGTAGCAATGGTTGCGCAAATGTTTTTCATTAATCCGGTATAACTGTTAGCGTTATCGGCCCTGGTATTTTTTCTGATCAGTTTAGCTGCCACGTCTGACAGGGCGGTATAGTAGTTAATTTTGGCCACGCCATTACCGATCAGCCGCCGGAACTGATCGCCGGAAAGCCCGGTACCGCCATGGATGACCAGCGGGATACCCAGGGCCTCGTTAATTTGTTTCAGGCGTTGCCAATCCAGTTTTGGTTTGCCTTTTATGTGTCCGTGTACGGTGCCGATGGATACCGCTAGGAAATCGATCCCCGTCTTCTCCACGTAAGCCCGAGCCTCCGCCACGGTGGTATAGGTGATTCCACCGGGGTGAGTCTGCAACTCTTCATCTTCTACGTTTGGTATGTAACCCAGTTTACCTTCCACTGGCACCCCGCAGGCGTGAGCCATATCCACCATGGCGCGTGTATGCTGGATATTGTCGAAAAACGGTGTGGATGAAGCGTCGACCATGATCCCGTTGCAACCCTGATTGATCGCATGTATTGCTGATTCCAGACCGCTGCCATGATCCAGATGGATGGCCACGGGTACCGAGGCGCGTCGGGCGGCTGCCTCCACTGCGGGCATGATGAGATTAAAATCGAAGTATTTAAAATGGGACTCGGCCAGATTCAAGATTACCGAGGCACGGCAGCGTTCTGCCGCATCCATAATGCCTTGTAGAAAATCCAGACTCACCAAGTCGAATGCACCGACCGCATAGTTGTGGCGATAGGCGTGTTGGAGTATATCTTTCATGTCAACGAATGGCATCGTGCGTTACCTCATGTTAAGTCAAAATCTCATTTAACCCTACCGCAAATCGAAGGCGCCATGGCATGGTCTTTGGCTTAGTAAGGCACGCCGTGTATGTCGATAAATAATTAAGCAGTTCCCCTCATTTTTAAATACGCAGACAGTCGTGTTAGCTGCGGTTCGAAGAGGTGGTTTCAGCATCGCTGTCGAGTCGATCTTCCTTAAACACGCGGCTTAGGAGGATGTCCTCAGCTTCAATCGTCATCAAATCCAGTTTAGTGAGTTTTTTGCTAGCGCTAGCAAACAAGCGGTTGGCCTGGCGTAAGCGGGCACGATCAAGTGCATTGCGAATCGAACGTGCATTGGCAAAGTGTTCCATTTGTATGCGCTTGTTGATGTAATCGCCAAATGCCTTTTCGCCATCCTTGCTGAAGCGGTAGCTTTGCTCAGCCAACATAAGTTTGGCGATGGCGAACAGCTCGTCCGTGTGATAGTCCGGAAAATCAATATGGTGGGCGATGCGCGAACGCATGCCGGGGTTGCTGTGAAAGAAGAGGTCCATCTTGTTTTTGTAGCCGGCTAGAATGACCACCAGATCATCACGGTTGTTTTCCATAATCTGTAAAAGGATCTCGATCGACTCCTGACCGTAGTCGCGCTCGTTTTCGGGCCGGTATAAATAATAAGCTTCGTCGATGAATAACACGCCGCCCATTGCTTTCTTGATGACCTCTTTGGTCTTCGGTGCGGTATGACCGATATATTGGCCGACCAGATCATCGCGTGTTACTGACACCAGATGGCCTTCGCGCACGTAGCCAAGTCGGTGAAGAATTTCAGCCATACGCAGTGCGACCGTGGTCTTGCCTGTGCCGGGGTTACCGGTAAAGCACATGTGCAGTGTCGGTGCCATCGAGCTGAGCTGCAACTGTCTACGCACGCGATCAACCAATAGTAACGAAGCCGTTTCTCGAATGCGGGTCTTCACTGGCTTGAGTCCAATCAGATCTTGATCGAGTTTATCCAGCACTTCTTGAATTTGGGAGTTTTTGAACTCGGCCTGCAGGTCGACCTCGGTGTCGTCTGGAAGTACCTCCTGCTTGCTGTTGTCATTTGTTTCGCTCATTGTTTTAGCTCTGCTGGTGTGAATTTAATAAATAATATAACCGCCAAGGCAACAAAAAATACCTTGGCGATTAATACCGCTCTATATTAACTGTATCGTTCGTTCTCAGGCTTGTCAGCGGCATAGCTGCGCACGGTATAGCGCACCGCCCTGCCATCTACTTCCTGGCGTACTACCGAGAAACCTGGCTCTTGCTTCGGACGATTAACGATGAACGACATCGCCGGACTTTCTCCGCCCTGAGTGGAATCAAATGCCATTACCCGAATATAGTGGTTGGGAAAGGTCTTGCGACACTCATTAATTTCCAACAGAATTCCGGCTGGATCCTTCAGGTCGAACATGGGAATACCAAACATTTCCCAATAAGTGTTGCGCGGATGCGGATCGTCAGTGTATTCCACGCCGACCGCCCAATCGTTCTTTAACGCCCATTTGATCTGCGAAGTAATCTGCTCGTCGGTCAGATCCGGCAGGAAAGAAAACTGCCCCTGAGTAATGCGATTGCCTAGATTAGTCATCATAACGCTGTCTCCTTTATAAGTTAGTTGCTAGTCGTGGCAGTGGGCACGAAGTCAGCAGTATCGGTGGATTCGTAATTGAAGCTGATGTCTTTCCAGGTGTCCAGTGCTGCCTTAAGCGGTGAACACCATTTAGCAGCCTTCTCGAGTATCTCTGGCCCTTCTTTAAGATAATCGCGACCTTCATTACGTGCCATGATCATGGTTTCCAGCGCCACGCGGTTGGCAGTTGCCCCCGCCTGAATGCCCATCGGATGGCCGATCGTGCCACCGCCAAACTGCAGGACCACGTCTTCGCCCAGATGATGAAGCAACTGGTGCATCTGACCGGCATGAATGCCGCCTGATGCCACTGGCATTACCTTGTTCAGTGATGCCCAATCTTGTTCGAAGAACAGACCGTGTTCCAGTGATACCGGTGTGTGTGTCTCGCGCAGGGTGTCATAAAAGCCCCTGATCATCAGTGGATCGCCTTCGAGCTTGCCGACCACGGTGCCGGCATGAATGTGATCCACGCCTGCCATTCGCATCCACTTACAGATTACGCGGAAGTTCATACCATGATTTTTTTGCCGAGAATAGGTGGAATTGCCAGCCCGGTGCAGGTGTAAAATCATATCGTTCTTTCGTGCCCAAAGAGCCATACTTTGAATCGCCGTATAGCCGATCACCAAGTCAATCATGATAATGGTTGAACCAAGAGATTTAGCAAACTCTGCGCGTTCGTACATCTTTTCCATGGTGCCAGCCGTGACATTGAGGTAATGCCCCTTGACTTCGCCGGTGGCGGCGGACGCCTTGTTCACCGCTTCCATACAATATAGATAACGATCACGCCAATGCATAAAGGGTTGTGAGTTGATGTTTTCATCGTCCTTGACGAAGTCGAGACCACCTTTCAACGCTTCATACACTACGCGGCCATAGTTACGACCTGAAAGGCCCAACTTTGGCTTGGTGGTGGCGCCGAGTAGAGGACGACCGAACTTGTCAAGACGTTCGCGTTCCACCACGATACCGGTGGCAGGACCCTGGAAAGTCTTGAGATAGGCTACTGGTATACGCATGTCTTCCAAACGTAAGGCTTTTACGGCCTTGAAGCCAAATACGTTGCCGATGATCGACGCGGTCAGGTTGGCAATGGAGCCTTCTTCGAACAGATCCAGATCATAGGCGATATAGGCGAAATACTGGGCTTCAGTTTTGGTGCCAGGACCGGTATTGGGTACCAGTTCTGAACGGAATGCCTTAGCGCGGTAGAGCTCGCACGCGGTAAGTCGGTCAGTCCACACGACGGTCCAAGTAGCGGTCGAAGATTCCCCAGCGATCGCGGCCGCCGCCTCTTCATGGTCAACACCGGGTTGCGGTGTAATGCGGAACAATGCTATGACATCGGTTTCTTTGGGTTGATAATCTGGTTCCCAATACCCCATTTTCTTATAGGGTAAAACGCCCGCCGAATAACGTTCTTTGGCATTGGTAATGGTTTCGGATTTGCTCATAAGTACTCCCTCTAAGGATGCAAGGCCAGGACTGTTTGCTGCGGGCCCGGCTGGACCGCTGTGCGTCTCGGCCGTAAAATGGTCGTGTTATCGCATGCTAGACATAGTATAAAAATACCTGTATAAATAAAAATCAATGTTTTCTATTATTTCTATAGAGTTTTATCTATGGTTTATTCATCTTCTGAAAATCTTATTCGACACGTTTCTCTGCGCCAGTTGCAGATCTTCGAAGCGGTTGTTCGTCTCGGTGGTTACACGCTGGCGGCCAGGTCGTTGCATCTGACTCAACCCACTGTTTCTATGCAGATTAAAAAACTCAGTGAGACGATCGGACATCCCTTGCTGGAGAAAGTGAGTAGTCATCTTCATACGACAGCGATCGGTAACGAAGTCTATGTTTCAGCTCAGAGTATCCTCGGAACGTTGACATCGCTGAGTGATTCGACCGCTTCGATTGAAGGTGTTATCAAGGGGCCGTTACGCATTGCTGTCATCACCACCGCCAAGTATTTTATGCCGCACTTGCTCGGCGCTTTTATCACGCAGCATCCCGAGGTGAAGCCTATCTTGGCAGTGACTAATCGCTCCCGCGTACTTGAGCGTCTAAAATCCAATGAAGATGAGCTATTGATAATGGGACAGGTTCCTGTCGAACTTGCCGTTGAAGCTTACCCCTTTATTGATAATGAGTTGGTGGTCGTTGCCAGTACCCGGCATCCGCTGACACAATCTTCATCTATTTCGTTACAGCAGCTGAGTGAAGAGCGTTTTCTAGTACGAGAAGTGGGCTCTGGAACACGTTTAGCGGTGGATCGTACGTTTGCCGAACAGAATCTTGAGATTCGACCTTATATGGAACTGGGTAGTAGTGAGGCCATTAAACAGGCCGTTATGGCCGGGCTGGGGATATCGGTTTTGTCGCGACATAACCTGCGACTGGAGCTTGCTGGCGATCATATTGCCGTATTGGATGTAAAGGGATTTCCATTGTTCTATCGTTGGTACGCTGTGCACCTAAAAGGTAGAAATTTGTCGCTGGTGACCCGTACCTTTCTGGACTTTCTTCTGCAGCAAGGTTCGCTTTTGCAGAACAATAAAGGTATTGTCGCTTTCTAAGGAAAGGGCAATAGGCTGAAAAGGGTTCAGTCAAATAGTGTTTATTTAGTTTGAATACTATTAACGCTAAAGGGCAATGTGTTTGTCTGGGTGGATGCCGTTACTGGGATGAGAGCTAGTCTTAATACGATTCCTGTTAGCAATCCTAATGCGATTATTTTTTTCATGAGTAGCCCTCCGGCTGTTATTGTTATTATTATATTGTGCTTTAGTGATAGCACGTTTTGTTAAATGTACCCTAAATAAAATCACCTGTCTACTTATTGATCAGTCTATTTAGGTGCAGTTTTAAAATTAGCAAACCAGTACGTGAATGTCGTGTATATTTTTATTAATATTAATTTTGAACTAAAATAGGGTTTGTATTGTTTTGCGACAGCATATTTTTAAGCGATAAAGGAGTTTGTATGTCCATTGAGTTAATAATATTTTTAGTGATAGTCATCGGATTTATTGTCTATTTTATCGCGATGTATAACGGCCTTGTTGCGCTTCGAAATCGTTTCAAAAATGCTTATTCACAGATTGATATACAACTAAAAAGGCGTTATGACCTTATCCCAAACCTGGTTGAAACAGCCAAGGGTTATTTAGCCCACGAGCGCGAGACGCTAGAGGCCGTTATCAAGGCCAGACACACCGCCGTCAATGCCAATCAACGTGCGGGAAATGATCCCGGAGATGCCGGTGCGCTACAGGAGTTAATGGGAGCGGAGGCAGCATTAACCGGTGCATTGGGGAAACTATTTGCCTTGTCCGAGGCTTACCCGGATCTAAAAGCAAACGAGACGATGATGAAATTAATGGAAGAGCTAACCTCAACCGAAAACAAAATTTCGTTTGCCCGGCAGGGATTTAACGATTCCGTCATGGTCTACAACACAAAAGTAGAAAGCTTTCCAAGTAATATCATGGCAGGAATGTTTAATTTTAAACTGGCGGTACTTTGGGAAATTGATAAACCTGAAGAACGAGAAGTCGTTAACGTTTCCTTTAAATAATGAATTTTTTTGAACATCAAGAGCTGGCGCGGAAGCATACCCGCAAGCTGATCGTCTTTTTTGCATTGTCTGTAATTTTGATTTTGATCACGCTGATACTAGTCGTTACCACTGTCATGGATGTGTTTATCTATAAAAGCAGCTGGATTTTGCCGGCGGTGAGTGGGGCGGCTAGTGCGGGCAGTTATTTTGATTATCTGTTTGAGCGCCATAGCAAAACGATTTTAGTGACAACGATTGTGACGCTGGTGGTTATTGGTGGAGCGATGATGTTACGTTTGTTGCGTTTAGCCAAAGGCGGGTCAGAAGTCGCAAAGATGGTTGGTGCCAGACGCGTATCCAGCAGCAGCAGTGATTACAAAGAAAAACGATTGGTTAATATCGTTGAGGAAATAGCGATCGCAGCGGGAGTGCCCAGGCCGGGAATCTATCTGATGGAAGAAGAGCATGGTATTAATGCCTTTGCCGCCGGTTATTCGACAAACAGTGCCATCGTGGCCGTAACACAAGGGACATTGGATACGTTAAATCGTGACGAACTGCAGGGCGTGATCGCACATGAATTCAGCCATGTTCTAAATGGCGATATGCGGCTGAATATTCGTATGTTGGGCGTACTTGCCGGTATTCTGCTGATCGGCAACGCCGGGCTGTTTATGCTTAGGTCAATGGGCTATGCAGGCTATCGGAGTCGAGACAGCCGTGGAGGAGCGGTAATCGTGGTGGCCGGTTTGGCGATTACCCTGGTTGGATTTGTCGGTGTACTTTTTGGCCGGCTGATACAAAGCGGGGTTTCGAGGCAACGCGAATATCTAGCCGACGCGTCTGCGGTGCAGTTTACCCGCAATCCGAATGGGATCGCCGATGCTCTTAATAAGATACGTAGAACAGTAGAGGGTTCGCATGTTCAAAATCGACATGCCAGTGAAATGAATCATATGTATTTCGGTGAAAGTGTTCGTATCCGTTTTTTTTCCAACTGGTTTGCCAGCCATCCTCCGCTTGATGACAGAATTAAGCGCATTCAACCAAACTATAACTTTTCCCATGACGGTATGATAGCGCCAGATCAACAGGCCGAGACAGACGGACAGTCGCAAGCGGGTATGGCAGGGCTGGCGGGCAATGTTGCGAATAATGCTGGCGAATATTCTGATATAGCTTCATCCGCATCTGTTTCTGCCTTTACTATCGCCGCCGCCGAAAAAATATCTCGGCAAACAAGCGTTGAAAAAATGGTGGCCGATGTTGGATCGCTCGGGCGGGAGCAGATTTTATATGGTGCCCGGTTGCGCGCGACTTTTAGTCAGTCTGTGAACGATGCGCTAGCAACGGATGACGGGGCGGTGGCTATTTTGTATGTGTTGGTCCTGGATCAAAACAAAAATACCCGGGAAAGACAAATTAACCTGATCAGTGAAAGCGAAAGTGCGCCATTGGCAAAGATTACGTTGCAGCTTTTTGATGAAATTACCGCCCTGGGCGAACGTTATCGCTGGCCGTTGCTGGAATTGTGCTTGCCTAATATAGCCCAACTGGATAGTGGCAGGTTAAGCGTTGTTAAATTAACATTGCGCGAACTAATTACATTTGACGGAAAAATGGACTTTGGCGAATTTGTGGTTTTACTGGCTACGGAAAGCTTGCTTGCCAGCTATACCAGTCGCTCAACACGTTACAAATTTCGACAACTTTCAGCATTAAAAAGTGAAGTAGTTGCCATTCTTGGGTTATTAGCGAAAGCCAGTGGTGGTGATCGAGCTGATCAGCAACTGGCCTTTAGCGACGCGGCTGCCTTGTGTGGATTTAAAGCAATAGAGTTACCTGAAATTAGCGGTAGCAGTTTTGCCAGCTACAGTCAGGCGATCAGCAAGTTACGACAACTGGTTCCCGTTAAAAAGCAAAAAGTCTTTGAAGCCTGTGTGCAAATTGCCTTGCGCGACAAAGTGATTAACATAAAAGAAGAAGAATTGTTACGCATCCTGGCGGGCGCGTTTGAATGTCCCATGCCTCCAGGAGGTAGCTCGGACTTCGCGTAGCGAAGTCCGAGCTACCTATTACGTTATTTTTATTTAGGAAAAATTATTTTTTTGTCTTTGCTTTGCCGGTATATAACTGCGATGTGTCCTATACGTTGAGCTAAACTCGCACCAGTCGACTCACAAACGTTTTCGATTAATTTGTCTCTTGCATCGTGATCAGAGGCATTGACTTTTATTTTAATTAATTCATGATGTTTGAGCGTCAGGTCGATTTCACGGATAAGATTTTCATGCATTCCGGCATTTCCAATAGCCACGACCGGTTTGAGGGAATGTGCCAGGCCGCGTAAATGTTTTTTTTGGCCAGAATCCAGTTGTTTTTTCATATAGGCAATAATTATCAGGTTTAAATTAGTAATATGGTTATCAAAAAAAATAGCAGTTTTTCAGTTGCTGCAAGTCCATTAAACAGCATCAAGCTGGATTTGGGCATCTTTTTGTGCCTCGGTATTATAATGCTTATTGTGCTTGAAATAATATCAGTTTCGCTATTAATCGAAATATTATTTCTAGGGTTATACGGAATGCTGGTATTGCTGTGGGTCTATATTAAAACCCGCCTGATTTTAAAAGCAACGTTTAAGAAAAATGGCCAAGAGTAAAAGTAGTCATCGATGGTTAAAAGAGCATTTTAACGATGAGTATGTTAAACGTGCGCAAGTCGAAGGGTTCAGGTCGAGATCGGTGTATAAGCTATCTGAATTACAGCAAAAATATCGATTTATTCAACCGGCGATGCGGGTGATAGATTTGGGCGCAGCCCCTGGTGGTTGGAGCGAATTTACCATCAAGCAAGTCGGCAAAAAGGGAATATTAATTGCAGTTGACATACTTGAGATGGCACCAATCGCTGGTGTGGAGATTATCCAAGGCGATTTTACTGAGCTGAAAACGTTAGAAATTATTCTGCAAATATGCGGAAGTAGTGATATTGACCTTGTATTGTCAGATATGTCGCCCAATATTAGTGGTATGGCCAGCGTTGATCAACCTAAAGCAATGTATTTAGCTGAATTGGCTTTAGATCTGGCACTGAAAACCTTGAATAAATCAGGGGTATTTTTGGTAAAACTGTTTCAGGGCGAGGGTTTTGATGAGTATGTTAAATTGGTTCGACAAAATTTTAACCATGTAAAGTTTTGTAAACCCAAAGCATCCCGATCTCGGAGCAAGGAAGTTTATTTACTGGCATCTGATTTTAATAAATAGGTTAACTAGTGCTCAATAGAGGCTATTCTTATATATTTATAGACAGAATTTATTTAATTTACGCGCTACATATATTAGTATTCTAAAGACAAGTAACACAGAGGAATAGTATTTTGAACGACATGGCAAAAAATTTAATGCTATGGGTTATTATAGCAGTTGTTTTACTGGTGGTATTTGATAAGTTTCCAGCAAGCAAAAAACCACCGCAACCCTTAGCCTATTCAAAGTTTCTTGAGCAAGTCCAAAGTGGCGGCATTCGTAGTGTCATTATCAAAGGCACTGAAATATCCGGTATCAGGTCGACTGGTGACAAGTACAAAACCATAGCACCGGTGCAACATCAGTCTAAAATGATCGAAATTTTTCGTAACAGCAACCAAAAAGTAGAGATTACGGTTGAACCACCAGAATCCCAGTCATTACTGACACATATCTTTATATCCTGGTTTCCGATGTTATTGTTGATCGGCGTATGGATATTTTTGTGGCGACAAATGCAAGGCGGGTCTGGCGGGCGAGGGGCGATGTCATTTGGTAAAAGCCGGGCGAGAATGCTCGGTGAAGACCAGGTGAAAATCAATTTTGGCGATGTGGCTGGTTGTGAAGAAGCCAAAGATGACGTTGCTGAGCTAGTCGAATTTCTACGCGATCCGGGCAAGTTTCAAAAATTGGGTGGGAAAATACCTCAAGGCGTATTAATGGTGGGCCCACCGGGTACCGGAAAGACTTTGTTAGCCAAGGCGATTGCCGGTGAAGCCAAAGTACCGTTCTTTACGATATCGGGTTCCGATTTTGTCGAAATGTTTGTCGGTGTCGGTGCCTCACGTGTTCGTGATATGTTTGAGCAAGCTAAGAAAAATGCGCCGTGTATCATATTTATAGATGAAATTGATGCTGTCGGGCGACATCGTGGCGCAGGGCTTGGTGGTGGACACGACGAACGCGAGCAAACACTTAATCAGCTGTTGGTTGAAATGGATGGTTTTGAGGGTAACGAAGGCGTTATCGTTATTGCCGCCACTAACCGCCCCGATGTATTGGACCCGGCATTACTGCGTCCAGGTCGATTTGACAGACAGGTTGTGGTGCCTTTACCGGATGTTCTTGGTCGTGAGCAAATCTTGGCAGTGCATATGCGCAAGGTACCGTTAGCGGATAACGTAAAACCAAAGCTTATCGCCAGAGGAACGCCTGGTTTTTCCGGCGCTGATTTGGCAAACCTGGTTAATGAAGCTGCATTATTTGCCGCCAGAGGCAGTAAACGTTGGGTAGATCATCTGGATTTCGAACAGGCAAAAGATAAAATCATGATGGGTGCCGAGCGTAAATCCATGGTGCTTAAAGAAGAGGACAAGCGCAATACAGCTTACCATGAAGCTGGACACGCAGTTGTTGGTTTATTGGCAAAACCCCATGATCCCGTTTACAAGGTGACCATCATTCCACGAGGTCGAGCGCTGGGTGTGACGATGTTTTTACCCGAAGGCGATGTTGTCAGTATTAGTCGTGAAGAGTTGGAAAATAAAATTGCCAGTACCATGGGTGGAAGGATTGCTGAAGATCTTATCTTTGGACATGAAAAAGTGACTACCGGCGCTGCGCAGGATATTAAAGTCGCGACCGATTATGCCCGCAATATGGTTACCAAATGGGGTTTGTCCGATACGATGGGCCCCTTGTTATACAGTGACGAAGAGGGCGAGGTGTTCTTGGGGCATTCTGTTACTCAGCATAAGAATATTTCTGAAGAAACCGCTAAAGCGATAGATGCGGATATTCGTGCGATTATTGATCGGAACTACAAGCGTGCCGAAACCCTATTAAAGGAAAATATGAGTAGTTTGCACCTGATGGCTGAGTCGTTAATGAAATATGAGACGATCGATTCTTCTCAGATTGACGATATTATGGCAGGAAAACCACCACAGCCGCCAGAAGGGTGGGATGATGATACTAGTGATTCTTCCAAGCCAGACGCTACCGATGACCGAGCGAAAGGTTCGGGCAAAACCCCGATAGGTGATCCTGCTGGCGAGCACTAGTCGCCTTCAGCATTAGGGTAAGCTGTCTTTACTGATATGTTGTTGAACTAAAAACCGGTAGAAGAACTACCGGTTTTTTATTTTATAGTCGCTAAAAATCTAAATACTTAGCAATAACAAAAAATGCTGGATACTCCATTGCATAAGCTATTGGAAAAACCATTGCCATTGATCATGGGTGTTCTTAATACGACGCCCAATTCTTTTTCTGACGGCGGTTTATACATTGATCGAAAGCAAGCGGTCGAGCATGCGCTACTGATGCTTGACCAGGGTGCTGATATTATTGATATCGGCGGTGAATCCACGCGCCCAGGTGCTGCGTCGGTAACTGCGGACGAAGAACTGGAAAGAGTGATACCGGTAATCGAGTCGCTTCTTAAAGCCAAACCCGATACATTCATTTCCATCGATACCAATAAGCCGACGGTAATGGCTCGGGCCATTAGCGCGGGTGCCAGGATGGTTAATGATGTTAAAGCGCTAACGGAACCTGGTGCCATGGAAGTGGTCGCCAATACAGCAGTGATGGTTTGCTTGATGCACATGCGCGGCAACCCGGACACCATGCAAAAAAACCCTCAATATGATTCGGTTGTCGATGAAGTAAAGCAATATTTGTCTACCCGTATTCATGAGTGTACCCAAGCGGGTATTCATCGGCAAAACATTATCATCGATCCAGGCTTTGGATTTGGCAAAGCACTTGATCATAATCTATTGTTGTTTAATAAGCTGGAAACATTTAAAACCTTGGATACACCTTTACTGATGGGTGTTTCACGCAAGAGCATGATTGGCGAGATTCTGGATTTACCGGTCGAGCAAAGGCTGACGGGCAGTCTGGCATGTGCGGTGATTGCGGCGATAAAAGGTGCCGATATTATTCGTGTGCATGATGTCATCGAAACACGACAGGTATTGGATGTGAGTATGGCTATTATCAACGCAGGCAGCGCTTAGGTACCTGTATTAAATTGGAGCAGTGATGACTCGAAAATATTTTGGCACGGATGGCATTCGTGGAAGAGTGGGTAAGTCACCCATCTCCCCAGATTTTATGCTACGGCTGGGCTGGGCGGTGGGCAAAGCGCTTGGACGCAAAGGAAAAGTGCTCATTGGCAAAGATACCCGAATTTCAGGCTATATGTTTGAATCGGCATTAGAAGCCGGGCTTTCGGCAGCCGGCGTCGATGTTTTACTTTTGGGTCCCATGCCGACACCGGCAATCGCCTACCTGACCCGGACATTCAGGGCCGAGGCCGGTATTGTCATTAGTGCTTCGCATAATGCTTATGACGATAATGGGGTAAAATTTTTTACATCGGCCGGTACTAAACTGGATGATGATATTGAGTTGGCCATAGAAGCCGAATTGGAAAATAATATTCTGGTCGAGTCTTCCGCAAACCTTGGGAAAGCAGTTCGCATTGACGATGCGGCAGGTCGTTATATAGAATTTTGTAAAAGTACTTTTCCATCGGCGTTACGTTTACAGGGTCTTAAAGTAGTAATCGATTGCGCCCATGGCGCGACTTATCATGTGGCACCGGCAGTTTTCTATGAACTGGGTGCCGAGATCACTACGATTGGTGCTGCGCCTAACGGACTTAATATTAATAAAAATGTAGGCTCGACCCATCCGCAATTGCTGCAAAAGGAGGTCGTGGACAGGCAGGCAGATTTAGGCATCGCTTTTGATGGCGATGGCGACCGTGTCATTATGGTAGACCATACCGGCGCAATCGTTGATGGTGATGAGTTGTTATATATTATTGCCGCCGGGCTACAGCAACGCAATAAGCTCAAAGGTCCGGTTGTGGGTACCTTGATGAGCAATCTTGGTTTGGAGCACGCTTTGTCAAATCTTGGTAGTGGGCTAAAAAGAGCCAAAGTGGGTGACCGTTATGTGCTGGAAATGATGCGTAAAACCGGTGCCGTTATTGGCGGCGAAGGTTCAGGGCATATTATCTGCCTGAATTCGACGACGACTGGAGATGGCATTATATCAGCGCTGCAAGTGTTAGTGGCGGTTATCGAATCCGGGTCATCGCTACATGAGATTAAAGGCGGTATGACAAAGTATCCGCAAACATTGATTAATGTTGAGGTCAGTAAGCGAATAGAGCTTCAGGAAAATCGTAAAATAGTTGAAGCGGTTGCCCAAGCCGAGGCAGAGCTGAAAGATAAAGGCCGAATTTTGCTGCGCTACTCAGGAACGGAGCCACTGGTGCGTGTTATGGTTGAGGGCGAGGATATTCAGCTGGTAAAAATGCAGGCAGAAAAATTGGCGACGGTGATTAAACAACAAATTACAGGTTAAGACATTGATTAGCTTTTGGTTTTTGAAATCACTTTAAAACGCAATGGTAGACTTAACGAAAATCGTTGATTTTTAAAGGATTCCCCGTTAAGATTGCCGTCATTTTCTAATTGATAAATAATTTGGAGCTTATTTTATGCGTGGTATGTTGGTTGCGGGCAACTGGAAAATGAATGCCTCATTACAGAGTATAGAAACTTTGATTAATGGAATTAAACAGGGGCTGGAGTCAGTCAGTGAAAATTGCGGAGTGGTTGTTTGTCCACCAAGCATTTATATTTCTAAAGTAAACGAACTGACGCAAGGCAGTCGTATTCTGCTAGGTGCGCAAAATGTATGCGAAGAAGATAAGGGTGCATTTACTGGTGAAGTTGCTGGCACTATGATTAAAGAATTTAATTGTACCTACGCAATTGTCGGTCATTCAGAGAGAAGGAATATTTACCGGGAAACAGACGAGTTGGTGGCAAAAAGATTCGCTGCTGCGAGAAGAGCGGGTATAATACCGATATTATGTGTTGGCGAGTTACTGGAAGAGCGCGAAGCGGGCAACACCGAAGATATCGTGGGCAAACAGCTTGATGCGGTTTTGGCCCTGGAAGGGATAGATGCGTTTGCCGATGCTGTTATTGCCTATGAACCAGTTTGGGCAATTGGTACTGGAAAAACTGCGACACCTGATCAAGCGCAGGAAGTGCATGCTTTTATCCGGTCAAAACTGGCGGGTATAAGCAAGGATATCGCCAATAATATTATTCTACAGTATGGCGGTAGTGTTAATGGTGCTAATGCCGAAGAGCTGTTTGCTATGGAAGATATTGATGGCGGATTGATCGGCGGTGCAGCATTAAAGGCAGAAGAATTTCTAAAAATATGTGCAGCCGGCAAGTGATTTGGCTCTGCACATAATAGACAATTACATTAAACGTTATAGCGACACGGGTTCAATATGGGCACATCATTAGGTACTTTAGACACTATATTGCTAATTATTCAGGTAATCACCTCATTAGCGCTGATAGGTTTGATTTTGATACAGCATGGTAAAGGTGCAGATGCGGGCGCAGCATTTGGTGGTGGTGCATCCTCAACAGTATTTGGTGCCAGGGGTTCCTCATCTTTTCTAAGTCGGGCAACAGCTTATTTGGCAACGATATTTTTTGTTGTCAGTTTTTTGATGTTTTATAACGCCGTTAAAAAACACAAACCGCCTAGTTCAGATAATACCACTAAGCAGCAACCTGCGGGCAATAAAAAGCCAGCGGATAAAGGTAAAACTGATAAAACTAAAGAGGGTTCAACTAGTGATAGTCCAGCACCGAAAAGTAAGAATGAGCCTAGTCGAACCGGGTCAGATGCTAGCAAGTCCAGTAGCGATAGTCCTGCGCCGAAAAGCAAGAATGAGCCTAAGTCGGATGCGAGCAAATCCAAAGCAGGCGCTAACAGTAATTCGCCAGCGCCTATCAGCAAGCCTAAATCGAACGACAATCCCTGACCAGGGTATCGATAATGTTATGCCGATGTGGTGGAATTGGTAGACACGCCGTCTTGAGGGGGCGGTGGCGTGAGCTGTGCCGGTTCAAATCCGGCCATCGGCACCATTTTATTTTTTAATCAACATATTATTCCTGATTAGTCGTATAGATTGCGCAGTGGTCTTCACATTAAATTAATCAGTAAGTTACCTGATATTTTTCCACGAAAATTATAAATACTAAATATTTATACCCCGATAATCTAATAAACGATTGATTAAAAGACAAAAATTAAAAAACCTGACTTGACAGTAATAATCCGATTAGCCTAGACTGCTTCGCAAACAAAATAAAATTAACAAATAAAAAGTAACTATCATAAGGGGTATAGCCTCCCTCCAATAGGCGATTGTGAGTAATCATACCGTGGGCGATAATCGGCTGCTTTAGCTGACTTATTGGTAGCGCCAATCTGAAGGACGAGAATTGAAATGTTAGAAAACTATTTGCCAGTTTTGATATTTCTTGTAGTCGGGGTAGGACTCGGCGTTGGATTGATGTTTGTCGGTTTTGTCATCTCGCCTAAAAAACCTGATAGTGAAAAACTATCGACTTATGAGTGTGGGTTCGAAGCGTTTGAGGACTCACGCGTTACCTTTAATATTCGATATTACCTAGTAGCCATTTTGTTTATCCTCTTTGACCTGGAAATAGCCTTTATGTTTCCGTGGGCAGTTGTGATGGGAAAACTGGGCTGGTTTGGACTAATTTCTATGACCATATTTTTAGGTATTTTGGTCATTGGATTCATCTATGAGTGGAAAAAGGGTGCGCTCGAATGGGAATAGATAACGCTGAATTGAATGTCCAGCAGCCAGTGATTGAAAATAAAGGCTGGATGGTCAGTAGCGCCGATACGGTTATTAACTGGGCGCGTACCGGATCAATGTGGCCAATGACATTTGGATTAGCCTGTTGTGCCGTGGAAATGATGCAGGCGGGTGCGTCTCGATATGACCTCGATCGGTTTGGTATATTATTCAGACCGAGTCCAAGGCAGTCCGATGTCATGATTGTGGCTGGCACACTGGTGAACAAAATGGCGCCTGCACTAAGAAAAGTTTACGACCAGATGGCAGAACCACGGTGGGTTATATCAATGGGCTCCTGTGCTAATGGTGGTGGATACTATCACTATTCTTATGCGGTCGTACGCGGTTGTGACAGAATTGTGCCCGTCGATATCTATGTACCCGGTTGCCCACCAACGGCAGAGGCACTGATATATGGAATTATTCAGTTGCAAAATAAAATCAAAAGAACAAATACAATAGCACGTCAATAATTATGGCAGATATAGATACGCTGGCAGATCGCCTGAAAAAAATCATTCCTAACCTGGAAAATAATTTATCCAGTCAGTTAGGAGAAATCACTATTACCGTTTCAGCGGCTGATATTATTTCTGTCTGCCAGTCATTACGTGATAGTGAAGAATTACAATTTGACACCCTGATTGATATTTGTGGTGTTGATTATAGTACTTATGGGCAGGATGAGTGGTCGACACAAACGGCAAGCAGTACCGGTTTTAGCCGGGCGGTTGGTCAGGAGGACGGTCCAGAATCACCCAGCGACGCCTTCCCATCAAGATTTGCGGTTGTCTATCATCTACTGTCGGTATCAAAAAATCACCGACTTAGAATCCGCGTTTTTGCGCTCGATGATGATTGGCCCCGGGTACCTTCGGTAATATCAGTGTGGACATCGGCAAACTGGTATGAACGTGAGGCGTTTGATTTACTGGGCATTATGTTTGATGGTCATACGGATCTGCGCCGTCTGATGACCGACTATGGTTTTATCGGCCATCCGTTTAGAAAAGATTTTCCCTTATCCGGTAAAGTGGAAATGCGCTATGACCCGGATACCAAACGTGTTATTTATCAGCCGGTAACGATTACGCCAAGAGTCCTGGTCCCCCGTGTTATTCGCGATGATCATCGTTATTCCGCTGACGATGTACCCTCAGATCAAAAGGATTCCGAAAGCAATGCCTGAGTTAAGAAACATGACCCTTAATTTTGGACCACAGCATCCGGCCGCACACGGTGTATTGCGTTTGGTGCTGGAAATGGAAGGTGAAACCATTTTACGTGCAGACCCGCATGTCGGTTTATTGCACCGGGGTACCGAAAAGCTCGCTGAAAGCAAACCCTATAACCAAAGTATTGGTTATATGGATCGGCTCGATTATGTTTCGATGATGAGTAATGAGCATGGATATGTTTTGGCCATTGAAAAATTGCTGGGTGTCGAAGTACCTGAGCGTGGCCAGTATATACGCGTGATGTTTGACGAAATCACCCGAATTCTAAATCACTTGTTATGGTTAGGTGCGCATGCGTTAGATGTCGGTGCCATGACCATGTTTCTATATTGTTTTCGTGAACGTGAAGATCTTATGGATTGTTACGAGGCGGTATCAGGAGCACGATTACACGCTACGTATTATCGGCCCGGCGGTGTGGCCAGAGATTTGCCTGACGAAATGCCCCAGTATGAAAAAAGTCAGTTCCGTAGTGATAAAGACCTGGAAAGGTTAAATGCCAATCGAAACGGATCGTTACTCGATTTTATCGAAGATTTTACCCGCCGTTTTCCCGGCTATGTAGACGAATATGAAACGCTGTTAACCGACAATCGTATTTGGAAACAGCGAACAGTAGGCATTGGTGTTGTGACGCCAGAGCGGGCGTTGCAGATGGGATTTACCGGTCCTATGTTAAGAGGTTCTGGTATCGCCTGGGATCTAAGAAAGAAACAGCCCTATGAGGTTTATCACAAACTTGATTTTGATATTCCCGTTGGCGTGGAAGGCGATTCCTATGATCGTTATTTGGTGCGTATTGAAGAAATGCGACAGTCAAATTCTATCGTTAAACAGTGTATCGACTGGTTGCGGGAAAACAAAGGGCCGATTAATATCGTCAATCATAAATTTTCGCCGCCAAAGCGTGAAGACATGAAACACGATATGGAAACCCTGATACATCATTTTAAACTGTTTACGGAAGGCTATTGCTTACCAGAAGGTGAAGCGTATGCAGCGATTGAGCATCCAAAAGGCGAGTTCGGGGTCTATCTGATATCAGATGGTGCCAACAAGCCTTACCGACTCAAAATTCGGGCACCGGGTTTTGCTCATCTGGCCGGTTTTGATGAAATGATCAGAGGTCATATGCTATCTGATGTTGTTGCGATAATTGGTACTCAGGACATAGTCTTTGGAGAGATAGACCGGTAATGGCTAATTTACGCGACGGGTTGGAAAAGAAAACACTGACAACGCTAGTGTCATCGAAAGCGATTGGCAGAATAGACAAGTGGATTGACAAATATCCGCTCGAGCAAAAAAAATCTGCGGTTATGGCTGCGCTGCGAATCGCACAAGAAGAAAACCAGGGCTATTTGACGACTGAATTAATGAATGCGGTTGCCCAGTATCTAGGAATGCCGAATATCGCCGTTTATGAAGTGGCGACATTTTATTCTATGTACGAACATAAACCGATTGGTAAATATCAGATTTGTGTTTGTAACAGTATATCGTGCATGTTAAACGAATCAGAGGAACTCTTTCATTACCTCCAAGAGCGCCTGGGCGTAAAACCTGGCGAGGTCACTCAAGATGGAAGGTTTTCAATCAAGGAAGTGGAATGTTTGGGTGCTTGTACGGGTGCGCCAATGGTGATGATCGGTAAAGAATATTATGAAAACCTTACCCATGAAAAAATGGATAAGATTCTAGAAAGCCTCAATTAATGCATTTTTTTGCTGCAGGTCAGACTGAATATGAAACAGGATTATAACGTCAACATGAAAATCTGCGGAGAGCCTCATGGCTAATGAAGTATGTTTTAAAAATATGCATCTGGATCGACCGTGGACATTGGAGACCTACCAGTCCAGCGGTGGTTATAGCGTATTAAAAAAAATATTGCGGGAAAAGACTCCGGCCGCAGAAATTATTGATGAACTGAAAACGTCTGTGTTGCGTGGCCGTGGTGGGGCTGGTTTTCCTACCGGTTTAAAGTGGAGTTTTATGCGTCGGGACGAACCGGGTCAAAAGTATATTGTTTGTAACTCGGATGAAGGCGAGCCTGGCACTTGTAAAGATCGTGATGTCCTTAGGTATAATCCGCATGCCTTGGTTGAAGGCATGGCAATCGCCGGGTATACCATCGGTGCAAGCATTGGTTATAACTATATTCGCGGCGAGTTTTGGGAGCCGTATGAAAGAATGGAAGCAGCGATAGAAGAGGCAAAAGCGGCCGGGTTGCTTGGTAAGGATATCTTGGGGTCCGGGTTTGATTTTGATTTATATAATCATCTGGGTGCCGGTGCTTATATTTGCGGTGAGGAAACCGCGTTGCTTGAGTCCCTCGAAGGAAAAAAAGGTCAGCCTAGGTTCAAGCCACCTTTTCCAGCCGGGTTTGGTTTATATGGCAAGCCGACGACAATCAATAACACTGAATCATTGGCATCGGTTCCCGAGATTCTTAGTCAGGGCGGCAAATGGTTTGTCGATATCGGCAAACCGTCTGCCGGTGGCAGTAAGTTATTTAGTGTTTCCGGGCATGTTAACAAGCCGGGTAATTATGAAATTCCATTGGGCACGCCGTTTCGCGAATTACTCGAGCTTGCCGGTGGTGTAAGAAACGGACGCAAGTTAAAGGCCTGTATCGTCGGTGGTTCATCGGTACCGGTATTGCCGGGCGAGTTGATTATGGATGTCGATATGGATTATGACGCGTTGATGGAAGCAGGAACGCTATTAGGTTCTGGTGGTGTTATTATAATGGATGATACCACCTGTATGGTTAAGGTTTTAGAGAATTTATCTCACTTCTATATGAGCGAATCGTGTGGCCAATGTACACCGTGCCGAGAAGGAACGGGTTGGCTAGCACGCATTATTCACCGCGTTGAAAAAGGCCAAGGTGAAATGGCAGATCTGGACAGGTTAGAAGATATTGCTGAGAAAGTTGGTGGTAACTTCTATAAAAGGCAAGGTGGAAGGACCATCTGCGCGCTTGGTGATGCTGCCTCGATGCCGGTGCTCAGCTTTTTAAAACATTTCCGAAAAGAATTCGAATATCATATAGAACATAAGCGCTGCATGGTTCGCAGTTAGTAAAAACAAACCAGGAACGATTCATGTCTGATAGTACGACAATCACGATAGAAATAGACGGTAAAAGCATACAGGTAAAGCCTGGCACCATGCTGATGGATATCGCCGATGATAACGATATCTTTATTCCCAGATTTTGCTATCACAAAAAACTGTCGGTGGCCGCCAATTGCCGTATGTGCCTTGTCGAAGTCGAAAAAGCACCGAAACCTTTACCTGCATGTGCCACCCCGGTTGCTGATGGTATGAAGGTCTTTACCAAATCACCGCTCGCCATTGCTGCACAAAAAGCAACCATGGAATTTCTGTTGATCAATCATCCGCTCGATTGTCCTATTTGCGATCAGGGCGGCGAGTGCGAATTGCAGGATGTGGCGATGGGATATGGTGGTGATGTCTCCCAATATGATGAAGGTAAACGGGTTGTTAACGATAAAGATATTGGGCCATTGATAGAAACTGAAATGACACGTTGTATTCACTGCACGCGTTGTGTTCGCTTTGGTATAGAAATCGCGGGTTTACAAGAATTGGGGGCGACGGGTCGTGGTGAAAACATGCGTATTGGCACCTATATCGAATCGGCACTTGAGTCAGAAATGTCAGGAAATGTTATCGACTTATGCCCCGTGGGTGCGTTGACGGCAAAACCTTCACGTTACACCGCGCGCGCATGGGAGTTGACGCATCACGATAGTATTGCGCCACACGATTGTGTCGGATCGAATATTCATGTCCATACTTTTCGCGGACTGGCTAACCGTGTTGTCCCGAAAAATAACGAATCGATTAATGAATGCTGGCTATCTGACCGTGATCGATTCAGTTATCAGGGACTATTGAGTAACCACCGTTTACGCGACCCCATGATCAAGGTCGATGGTGAATGGCAGGAAACCGATTGGAATACCGCCCTAGAAAAGGTACGAGATACGATTGCCGATACCAAAGAAAATTCTGGATCGGATCAGATGGGTTTTTTAGTATCACCGAGCGCGACACTTGAAGAAATGTTATTGTTAAAGAAGCTCGCCAACGGACTCGACGTGAGTAATATTGATCATCGTTTGCGTCAGGTTGATTTCAGTCATCAGAATCAACAGCCAAAATTTATGTCACTGGGACTTCCCATCGAGGCATTGGATACGATTGATGCCATGCTGCTAGTGGGATCTAATCCTGGAAAAGAGCAACCCATTATTGCCCACCGTTTGCGCAAAGCTGCTAAAAACGGTGCGGAAATCAGCTTAATCAATCATCGTGATTACAGCCTAAGCATGCCGCTGCATTGTCAGCTTACTGAAAGTTATACTGGCCTGGTTTCGTTGCTGGCAGAAGTGGCTCAATCACTTCCCGGGTTTAACGCAACAAGCTTACCGCAAGAGGCTAAAGCGCTTTTTGACAAGGCGGAGCCTGGCGAAGATAGCCGACGAATTGCCGACAGTCTGAATAACAAGAAAATTTCAGCGGTAGTGATAGGCAACCAGGCTATTAACAGTCCTTGCTATTCGCTGATCGAAGTCTTCGCAAGAGCGCTTGCGGAACAGACGGACAGTACATTCGGCTATTTGACAGAAGGGGCTAACAGTACGGGCGCCTGTTTTGCCGGTATTGCACCGAATCGGAAACTTGGTGGTGAAATAGAAGATCGTTCTGCCAATACCACGACGATGTTATCAGAACCTCGCAATCTCTATATTTTGCATAATGTTGAACCCGAATATGATTTTGCCGATCCCGTGGTGGCTGTCGAGACCATGATAAAATCGGATTGTGTCGTTTGCCTGACACCTTTTATCTCTGACGATATGAAAATTTATGCTGATATTTTATTACCCATCGCACCTTTTGTAGAGACTTCCGGAAGTTACATTAATATCCAGGGTAAGATTCAAAGCTTTAAAGGTAATACCCCGGTTGAAAACACGCAAGCCAGACCGGCATGGAAAATTATGCGTGTGCTTGGCAATTTATTACATATCGACGGCTTTGAGCAGCTGTCTTCAGCGGACGTATTACAGGAGTTCGAGAGTGAATTGTCAGCGATTAAAGCGGATAACCAAGCAAATATAACAGAAGTTTGTGTGTTGGACAGTGTTGATTCGAAATTGTTACGGAGTTCACAAGTCAATATGTATCGGGTAGACAATATCACCCGCCGGGCAACCGCGTTACAGAAAACCCCTGCCGGGCAGGAAGACGCCGTACATATCAATAGTAATACGGCGGCAAAGTACAATTTGAATAATGCATCTCGTGTGCGGGTAAAGCAAAATAGCACTGCGGTAGGGATGCCGTTAAAAATAGATAATAGTGTTGCCGATAATAGTGTTTGGATAGCAGCGGCAACAAATGTGACTAAGAAGTTGGGACCAATGTTTGGTGTTATAGAGCTGGAAGTGGATTAAGAACTGATTCTTATGTTAGAAATATTATTAATTTTATTGAAAATTGTGTTGATTGTGGTACCGCTAATTATTGCCGTCGCCTATTTAACCTTTATGGAGCGCAAAATTATCGGTTATATGCAGGTGCGTATCGGCCCAAACCGTGTCGGCCCCAAAGGTCTATTACAGCCGTTTGCTGATACACTCAAGCTGTTATTAAAAGAAGTAATTATTCCGACCAACGCCAATCGATATTTGTTTTTGATTGCGCCAATACTTTCCCTTGCGCCGGCCATTGCCGCGTGGGCGGTTATTCCGTTTGGCATGATGGAGGCAACCGAAACGTCGCCCGCTAAACCGCTGGCGCTAACCAACATCGATGCCAGTCTTCTATATATACTCGCCTTGACTTCCATTGGTGTTTACGGTGTGCTTATCGCAGGCTGGGCTTCGAATTCTAAATATGCTTTTCTCGGTGCGATGCGGTCAGCGGCGCAAATTGTTTCTTACGAAATTGCTATGGGGTTTGCACTCGTTGGCGTACTCATGGCCGCACAAAGTATCAACTTGGCCGAAATTGTTAATCAACAGTCTGGGGGTATCTGGCAGTGGTACTGGTTACCGCTATTGCCTCTATTTATTATTTATCTGGTTTCTGGCGTGGCTGAGACTAACCGGGCCCCCTTTGATGTGGCCGAAGGCGAATCAGAAATTGTTGCCGGATTTCATGTTGAATATTCCGGTGTTGCCTTTGCCGTGTTCTTTTTAGCTGAATATGCCAACATCATATTAATTTCAATGTTGACAGCGCTAATGTTTCTTGGTGGCTGGTTATCGCCTTTTGAGAGTATACCCGTTGTTCAAGACTGGTTTACCTGGGTGCCGGGAATGGCCTGGTTACTTGCCAAGACCTGCTTTATTATGTTTTGCTTTCTGTGGTTTAGGGCGACGTTTCCGCGATATCGCTACGATCAGATTATGCGTTTGGGTTGGAAGGTTTTTATTCCGATTACCATTATCTGGATTCTGGTGGTAGGCGTTGCGATTGTGATGAAATTGCCACCCTGGTTTGATGCGGCTTAATGAAATTGAGGTCTACACAATGAGAGCATTTGCACAAATTATAAAGAGTCTGTTTCTAATTGAGTTGTTAAAAGGCTTGAGTCTGACGGCCAGGTATTTTTTTGCTAAAAAAATAACCATTCAGTATCCCGAAGAAAAAACGCCTATGTCACCAAGGTTTCGCGGTATTCATGCACTCAGACGTTATAAAAATGGTGAAGAGCGGTGTATTGCCTGCAAGTTGTGCGAAGCGGTGTGTCCGGCACTGGCGATAACCATCGATTCAGAACAGCGCGAAGATGGCACCCGACGCACGACACGATATGATATTGATTTGTTTAAATGTATCTACTGTGGTTTTTGCGAAGAAGCTTGCCCGGTCGATTCGATTGTGGAGACCCGGTTTTTTGAATATCATTTTGAAAACCGTGGCGAACAGATCATGACTAAAAAAATGCTACTCGAATTGGGCGACCAGCATGAAAAGCAAATTGCAGCTGATCGAAAAGCCGATGCGCCGTATCGATAGTGCTAATAAACTGGCTTAGATAAGACACCTTTTTAGATATAAATACAAATTAAAGACAAGAAATAAAAACAGGAATAGGGTTACATATTATGTTTACGCAAATATTATTTTACGGTTATGCGGCGATTTTATTGATCTCTGCAATACTCGTTGTCTCAGCGCGAAACACAATACACTCGGCTTTGTTTCTGGTTTTAGCCTTTTTTACTTGTGCCGTAATATGGATATTATTAAGGGCCGAATTTTTAGCAATCGTATTGGTTCTGGTTTATGTGGGCGCAGTCATGGTGTTGTTTCTCTTTGTTGTGATGATGCTTAATGTGAATTTGGAACCGTTAAGAGAAGGGTTTGTTCGTAACCTGCCAGTCGGCATTCTGGTTGCGCTGATAGTCGCGGCGGAAATGTTTTTAGTGCTTAGCACCAAAGGATTTAAGCTCGCCGAACAGTCTGAGCTGGCTCTGGTTGACGCGACCGGCTATAGCAATACCAAAGCCATCGGCGCTGTTTTATATACAGACTACCTCTATGCGTTTGAGATCGCCGCCGTTGTGCTGGTATTGGCGATGGTAACGGCGATTGTATTGACGATGAAAAAATCGGTTAATACTAAACGACAGAATCCTGGTCATCAGGTCAGAGTCAAGCGCAAAGACCGGATCAGACTTATAAAAATGGATTCCGAGCCTGTGAATCGCAAAACCGGGGATACAAAATCCGACGATGCAGAAAAAGGGGATGTCAAATAATGACAGGCATAGGACTACAAGAGTGTTTGTTTTTGGCGGCGCTATTATTTTGCATCAGCATCGCAGGGATATTTATTAAT
Source organism: Gammaproteobacteria bacterium (assembly GCA_003233345.1). GTDB lineage: Bacteria > Pseudomonadota > Gammaproteobacteria > SZUA-21 > SZUA-21 > SZUA-21. The sequence goes on from QILK01000268.1 coordinate 32,271, forward strand.
CGCAAAAACCTGATCGTGCTACTCATGTGTATTGAGTTGATGTTGCTCGCAATCAATTTAAATTTTATCGCGTTTTCCTATTTTTCTGCGACCATCAGCGGACAGATCTTTGTGTTTTTTATCCTCACGGTTGCTGCGGCTGAGGCAGCAATTGGCTTGGCAATTTTGGTGACTTTATACCGTAACCGGCAGACGATTAATGTTGCCGACCTAGATGAGATGAAGGGCTGATTCTGTGCAAAATACCCTAATTACACTTTCCCTTATTATTCCACTGGCACCACTGGCGGGTGCATTGCTGGCAGGGCTATTTGGAAAAACTATCCGTCGCTCAGGCGCGCATTGGGTAACGATCATCGGTGTGGCCGTGTCCTTTATTTGCTCGGTGCTGGTGTTTAAATATGTGATTATCGATGATTTTAATGGCGGAAAATTTACTTATGTCGTCTATCAATGGTTACAAAGCGATAATTTTGACTTTCACATTGGTTTTCTTATTGACGGCCTGACGGCTGTGATGTTGCTGGTGGTTACATTTGTCTCGCTGATGGTGCATATCTATACCATCGGCTATATGAAAGACGACCCTGGTTATCAGCGTTTTTTCAGTTATATCGCCCTGTTTACGTTTTCGATGTTGATGTTGGTGATGGCGGATAATTTTTTACAGCTGTTTTTTGGCTGGGAAGCGGTGGGACTGGTCTCGTATTTATTAATTGGTTTCTGGTACAAAAAAGAGACAGCGATATTTGCAAATCTAAAAGCCTTTCTGGTAAACCGGGTCGGCGACTTCGGTTTTCTACTGGGTATTGCCGGTGTACTCTATTTTGCCGATTCGCTTAATTATGCAGAAGTGTTTGCCCATGCTGAAAAGACTAAATTTAGCGGTCAGGTGATACAAATTATACCAGGGGTTGATTGGTCGGCGATAACCGTTATCTGTATCCTCTTATTTATTGGTGCGATGGGTAAATCGGCCCAGGTACCATTACACGTTTGGCTGCCGGATTCCATGGAAGGTCCGACACCGATATCCGCATTAATTCACGCTGCAACCATGGTCACCGCCGGTATTTTTATGGTCTCGCGTATGTCGCCGCTCTTTGTACTTTCCGAGACTGCTATGACCATGGTATTACTGGTTGGCGCGATCACGGCCTTGTTTATGGGTTTGCTTGGATTGGTACAGAACGACATAAAGCGGGTGGTTGCCTATTCAACATTGTCGCAGCTGGGTTATATGACGGTTGCGCTAGGCACGGGCGCCTTTGCCGCAGGTATGTTTCATTTAATGACACATGCATTTTTCAAAGCGTTATTGTTTCTTGGTGCCGGGTCGGTGATTATCGCCATGCATCATCAACAGGATATGCGCAAAATGGGTAATCTAAAAAAATATTTACCCATCACCTACTGGACCGCATTAATTGGTTCACTGGCATTAATCGGATTTCCGGGTTTTTCTGGTTTTTATTCCAAAGACATTATTATCGAGGCGACACGGGCACTGGCGGGACATAGCCAGTCTGGTATCGCCCAATTTGCTTATTTTAGTGTGCTCGCTGGCGTATTGATTACTGCCCTTTATACCTTCCGAATGTTTTTTATGGTTTTTCACGGTAAAGAACGTATGGATGATCATACAAAAAGTCATCTCAAAGAACCGGGTTGGGTAGTGACAGGGCCGCTGATTTTTCTGGCGATCCCGTCATTGCTGATCGGCTTAGTGACCATAGCGCCGATGTTGTTTGGTGGTTACTTTAGCAATTCTATACAGACACCCGAGTATAATGTATTAGGTGAAATAGAAAAGCATATGGACGGTGGATTCGGCGTTGGTGCGTTTACGTTACACGGCTTGTTGCAGCCACCGTTTATTCTGGCGTTGACCGGTATAGCGCTGGCATGGTTTTTTACCCTCAAACGTCCGGACTATGCCGAGTCGTTAAAGAAAGGCTTAAAGCCTTTGTATTTAATCTTGGTCAATCATTATTTTTTCGATCGCGTTTATCAAGCGGTATTTGCCGGGGGGGCTCGCAAAGTTGGCAACATTTTATGGAACGTCGGTGACCGGAAAATAATCGATGGACTGGTGATTAACGGCTCAGCAAGAACAATTGGCTTGTTTTCACGCGTCTTTAGAAAATTACAAACAGGCTATTTGTTTCACTATGCAATGGTAATGGTTCTGGGTTTGCTCGGCATGCTAACCTGGTTAGTTTGGCCTGTGGTTAAAGGTGTGTTCAATGGAGTTTAAAGAAATAATACTGACAGTACTAATTTTAACCCCGATTATAGGGGGCATATTTGCATTGCTGGTGAGTGAAAAACTAACACGCTCGGTAGCACTTGTTTTTGCGCTACTGACATTTGCGCTAAGCATACCACTGTATACCCAATTTGATACCGAGTTTAGTGACACAAAATCAGCAAAAATCGAATTGTATAAAGCCAACCCAGCGGAAAGGGTGGCTAGGTTTGAACTAAAAAAACCGTGGATAGAATCGTTTAATATTAATTATCACGTGGGTGTTGATGGATTATCAATGCCGTTGATAATTCTAACAACATTTATCACCATACTGGTTATCCTTTCCGCGTGGCAGGTTATCAAAATAAGGCCCAAGCAATTTATGGCGGCGTTTTTGATAATGGAAGGCATCATGATCGGTGTTTTTGTCGCCCTGGATGCGGTGTTGTTCTATCTGTTTTGGGAAGCGATGCTGATTCCGATGTTCCTTATTATCGGGATATGGGGCGGTCCGCGAAAAGTCTATGCAACCATAAAGTTCTTTCTGTTTACCTTCTTCGGTTCAGTGTTTATGTTGGTTGCCTTGATTTATCTATACACCAAGACACCGGGAAGCGGCAGTTTTTCGATATTGGATTTTTACCATTTGACTTTAACGCCGCTAGAGCAGATGTATATTTTTATCGCCTTCCTGTTGGCATTCGCCGTTAAAGTGCCTATGTGGCCGGTGCATACCTGGTTACCCGACGCTCACGTTGAGGCACCGACGGGCGGATCGGTCATACTGGCTGCGATCATGTTGAAAATAGGCGGTTACGGTTTTCTGCGTTTCAGTCTGCCAATCACGCCGGGTGGCAGCGCGGATTTAGCGTGGCTGGTTATCCTGATGTCGCTGATTGCGATTGTCTATATTGGCCTTGTTGCTATTGCCCAACGGGATATGAAAAAACTGATTGCCTATTCTTCGATTGCCCATATGGGTTTTGTGACGCTTGGATTTTTTGTCATATTTGCGGTGATGCAGGTTAACATTAAAGCGGGTGCAACCGAGGCAGATGCCATTATTAAAGGGGCAGCACTGGCGGTAGAAGGCGGTATCGTGCAAATGATATCGCATGGTTTTATCTCAGCAGCTCTGTTTTTGTGTGTCGGTGTTTTATATGACCGAATGCATAGCCGCGAAATTCAGGATTACGGTGGTGTCGCCAATACCATGCCCGTATTTGCAGCGTTTGCAGTTTTATTTTCGATGGCCAATGCCGGCTTGCCAGGTACTTCAGGATTTGTTGGCGAGTTTATGGTTATTTTGGGTACGTTTAAAGCCAATTTTTGGTATGCATTTTTGGCGGCCACGACATTGATACTGGGTGCAGCTTATAGTTTATGGATGGTAAAACGCGTATTTTATGGCGAGGTCGCCAATGATAAAGTGGCGGCGCTAAAAGATATTAACAAACGCGAATTTCTTATTTTATTTTTGCTGGCATTGACGGTGTTGTTTTTTGGTTTATATCCAAACCCACTGTTAACGGTGTTGCACGATTCAGTCAATGGCTTGTTAATTCATGTTCAGTCTAAATTGTAAATTGTGAAACAGAATTTTGTTGATAATACTATCTGGATAGATAAACAGGTAGATGTAGATACAGGTAGATACAGGTAAACTCAAGATGATACACGCACTAGTAACGGCACAATCTGTCATAGCGGCACCGGCAAACGATTACGGCCTGGCCTTGCCCGAGATTATTATGCTATCGGCGATTTGCGCGATATTGATCATCGATCTGTTTGTTTCTCAAAACAAAAGAATCATTACCTACTTGTTAACACAAGCCACACTTATCGGACTAGCAATCTATACGATTCACTATATTTTACACATCTCCACGGCAACTGAATATACCTTTAATGATTCGTTTATCAGAGACTTTAAAGGCGATGTTCTGAAGATTGCCATTTATATTATTTGCTTTCTGGTTTTTCTATATTCAAAAGACTATTTACGCGAACGCCGGTTATTTAAAGGAGAGTATTTCGTTATTGGCTTATTTGGTGTGCTGGGTATGATGATTATGGTATCGGCAGCCAGTATGCTAATACTCTATCTTGGCCTCGAAGTCATGTCCTTGTCGTTATATGCCATGGTTGCTTTTAATCGAAAGTCCAGCGTCGCCTCTGAAGCGGCGATGAAATACTTTGTTTTGGGTGCGATTGCATCCGGTATGCTGTTATACGGTATCTCGATTATCTACGGGGTAACCGGTCATATCGGCATCGGGGAAATTAGCAGCTACCTTGGTGAATTGGCAAAATCCAAGACCACTATGCCATTGTCACTGGTATTTGGATTGGTCTTTATTCTGATTGGTATCGCCTTTAAACTGGGTGCGGTACCTTTCCATATGTGGGTTCCTGATATTTATCACGGTGCGCCAACCAGTGTGACGTTATATATCGGTACTATCACCAAGATTGCCGCGTTTGCCATGGTGGTACGGCTATTAGTGGACGGCCTTGGGCCTATGCACAAGGAATGGACGCAGATACTGGTAGTATTGAGCCTATTATCATTGGCGGTTGGTAATATTGTTGCCATCGCTCAAACCAATATAAAACGTATGTTAGCGTATTCAACGATATCGCATATTGGATTTTTGTTACTGGGCTTTATCGCCGCCAATGAAAACGGATATTCGGCTTCAATGTTTTATGTGATTACCTATGCGATCATTGCGGCTGCGGCGTTTGGGTTGATTATCCTCTTTAGCAGAAAAGGTTTTGAATCGGACAATCTAAACGATTTTAAAGGCTTGAATGAACGTCATCCGTGGTATGCGTTTATGATGCTAATTGTCATGTTTTCGTTGGCAGGTGTGCCGCCAACGGTTGGTTTTTTTGCAAAACTGCATGTATTGCAAGCCCTTATAAAGGCAGATATCGGCTTGACCTGGTTAGCAATTGTAGCGGTCTCATTTGCCATTATAGGTGCATTTTATTATATCCGTGTTATTAAGCTGATGTATTTTGATAAACCGGTAACAGAAGATAATACGCCGATAACAGCCGGTGCGGATATGCATATCGTACTCAGTGTCAATTGTCTGTTAGCACTGGGTTTGGGTTTGTTTCCGGGGGCTCTAATCTATCTGTGTTCTCTTGTTTTTACTCCTGCTGTTTAGCTTGTCAGGAACTTAACTCAACAATTTACTATTTTTTCGCTAGTATCAGGATTATTTGATTTTATTGATTCCAGCCGCCTAATCTGAATCGCTGAAATAATAGCGTTTAATCAAAGACTTATTAGTGATTTTTAGTGTTGTTTCCCCGTTGTATTTTAGGTTATTTGGATTCGGGGCTATTATCCTTTTTTAGTGCGCCCCTCTTTCTACGGTCAGCCAGAAGTTTTTTTTTCACTCCACACCGTGGCTCAGTCGCGAAAAAAAATCTTCTGACTGACCGTAGAGGGGCTTCCAGTGAATTTGATATT
>QILK01000119.1 GCA_003233345.1 Gammaproteobacteria bacterium
TGATTAGTGGGTATTCCAGTTTGATCGCCTGATAAAGTATTGGACAAAATTATGCATTTAATAATTATTGCAGCAATTCTCATTGTTTTAGCTGTGCTCTATTTTAGCTCTCAAGCAAATCGCTATCAGAACAAATCTGTTGAGCACGCGAAACTCACAGTGCATGATTCTATTTGGTAGCGCCCTTTACATCAGCAGGCCAGAAGATTTTTTTCAGCGCAGGCAACTGGGGTTGCAATGACGCTGAAAAAAACTTCTGGCCCGCTGATGACGGGCTTCCATTGAATTTAGCATTGGGTGTTTTCAGGTAAAAATTCAAATATTCTCTAAAAAATAGAGTTCTGAAAAATGTTAGCATCCCTGCTATTGATTATTCCCATCCCCTGAATTTCTACACAATCTCTGCTCAATATCGACACATTTCATTGTTATTCTTATTGCCGTAATCCAGAACAATTAATGAGGATGGTTATGGACGAGAAAAATAGTGTAAACAAAGCTGCATTGGTTTTAGTACTAAGTGTTATAACAGGGTTGTTAGGTGGATACCTTTTTGAACCGGGTAGGTATGGCTTAAACTTAGTTATTTTTTCGATAGTCCTGACTTGGTTTTACAGTTTACTCTATACGATTTCGTTTACACCAAGACACAAATTACTCTTTATTCTGACGGCGGTTTTCCTTATATTTGCAATATTTTGGCGCGAGTCAGCGTCACTGCGCATAATGAATATAACCGCGTTTATCGCCTTAATTGTGTTGTTTCAGAAGTCATCTGAGACGGGCATTAAAGTAAAATTATATGCAAAAGATTTTATTTATACTTTAGCCAAAAAATTATCGTATGTTATTGTTTCACCATTTCATTTATTTCGAGTAGATGCCATTAAAATATCGATTACTAACAATGCGGAAGTAAACACCCGGGCACTGCTGAGGGGCGTGTTTATTTCGATTCCGATTGTCGTTGTGTTCGCGGTACTATTTGGGTTGGCTGATGTGCGGTTTTCCAATTTTATAGATGAGCTGTTTACCATTGATTTCAGTATTATACACTACCTGCCGCCGGCTATTGTTAGCACCTTTATTGCAGTCGCATTTTTAAGAGGAAAGTTTTCCCAGCATGTTGGAAAACAGCACATAAAAGAAGACTTAGGATTAAAAGTTGGTGCTATCGAGATCGCGACTGTTCTCATCTCGCTAAACATACTGTTTTTGATGTTTATTTTTATTCAACTGAGTTATTTCTTTGGTAGCGACACACTAGTTAAGGTGTCCGTGGGCGTCACTTATTCCAATTATGCGCGATCCGGATTTTTTGAATTGGTTAGCGTTGCCACCATCGCGATTTTAGCCCTCTGGGTTGTTGATTGGTTAGTTCGTGGAACTTCGATTCGTGGAAAAAGTTATGTACGGCGCTTGTCACTGATTATGATTTTATTGCTGGTCGTGATAGAGGCATCTGCGGTACACCGTATGGTTCTCTATACCAAAGCCTATGGATTAACCGAGCTTCGTTTTTATCCCACGGTTTTTATGATCTGGATTGCTACTGTATTCGCAGCATTTGTGTTTACAATACTCAGAGGAAAGCGCGAATATTTTCTGCCAAGCGCTTTGGTCACCGGAATAGTTATTATCATTGGTGTCAATTTTATTAATCCAAATGCCTATATTAGTCGTTATAACATGCAGCGTGAGAGCACCTTGTCTCTGGATACGCAGTATTTAACAAAGCTGGGTAATGATGCGGTACCTGCTATTGTAGAGAATTTGAAGATGCTCCCGCAGTCAAAACAGAAGAAAATATTTCAAATGCTGAGAATGTCTATGTCTGCCCAGAAAGGCGATTGGAGAACATTTACACTATCGAGATTTCATGCATTTGAAGCATACTATAGCGTCTTTCATAAATCGCTATAAATACAACCCTATGTAATGTCCGGGCGATAACGTTGACTTTGAGTATCTTAGTCGACGCCCGTGAATTTCAAATGCTACCAAATAAATATTTTAAATAGGGACTGTATTTATTTGGGCTAAAGAGTATGTCGTTGGCGGCAATATAATTGTATATATCATCTGAGCTCCCCACTATTCTTTCCACTTGCCAGATAATATTGTTCACTGAGTCCTTGTCTAGGACTTCATTTTTCTGAATTTTCACCGCCAGAAGAATACTGGTAATTGAAAAAACCACATTACAATAAGACAAGGCTAGAAATAGATTGTTATTATATGGATTCAACGGAAAACCATGGTTTATATAAATCACATAAATATAATTTTCCAGAATTTTTTCTACACGGTTATTGCCTACACGATTTCTATAACAAAGTAACCTAGTGAGTGATTTTACTTTTGTTTTTTCCGAATTTATTTTGCAATGGATTATATTATATATGTCAGTAAGGTCTAATCCGAGTCCCTTAAATTCGATGTTTCGACGTTGTACGATTGTTATTATAGCTTCCCAGTACAATAAAAATTCTGGTACATTAATTTTTTTCTTATGTTGTGAGAAAGAATATTCAAGATCTTTCAACTGCTTTTGCGGGCGAGATAATGTTTTTTTATATATTACCTCAAAGTGTTGTTGATTATAGTTAGCCTGTTCCATATAAGAAACTAACTTGTTAGTTACGTTGGTGATCAAACTGATTTTGACTGCCAGATTAGCCTGACAATTAACCAGTATTTTTCTAGTAAATTGATATATAGCAGTAAAAGCAGAATCCCTGGATGAAAGTTGACCTCGTTCTGTTCTATTATGGCTTAATTCGTTATTAAACAACTCTAATGTATCGTAGTCTGAAATAAGGCGTGTAAGCTCAGGACAAGCCATACTTGCAGTCTCTATATTGACATTGGCAATTTGATAAGACATGCGAGGAAAAAGCCTGCACCCTGACGGTAATAATTCTTCACCGTATTTTGACTGAATCGTACAAAGACCTGACCCTTTAAGGCAAATACAATCGCCATTTTCTTTTTTCTTTATAAAAGAATCCGTACCACTGGCTGTTTGCTCAATCCTTACGAATTGCATAAGTGACTGCTGAACTTCTTTAGGCTGCTGCCGCCAGTCGGTGATAGTCTCTTTAGCTAACGCAATTTTCCATTCCACGCAACAGTGTTGCGGGCATTTGTCGGCGATACATTTAAAGTCATCAAGCGCGTTCAATCTCATTACTGTATTCCATATTATTATTCTATTGTATAGCTGATTTATTTTGAGCCTTTGACCTTTATCAATTACTCTTTGCTTTCGATTGCTCTTTAACCTAAAAGTTCCGCAAGAAAGCCAGGTCTCAATCTAATGACTAGTCGTTTATATTTAATTAGGCATCAGGTTAATTAATTAGCCAGCAATGGCGAAAATTTCACTGTGTTTTGCGAACAAGCTAATTTGTGTTGGAAAATCAGTTTTCCTAAGGCACGATTTTTATTACAATAGCTAAATGATAAATATTATAAATATAAGCATAAATGCAGTCTGACTCCCTATTGCCACCTTATCTTGTTGATATCACAACTCATTTAGCGCAAGATGAATCTGAGCTCTGGGACTGGTTTGCTACCGAAAAGGTAAAATCCGAGTATACGGATCAGGTAAGGTTGTCGTTACTAAAGTCAGCCTACCGCATCGATCAGGCGTCACAACCGGATTTGTATTCTTCGGCCCAAAAAATTGCTGCGTTGTTTGGTATCGAATCTACGGTAACGTTGTATCAGGCTCAACAAACAACTGAATTGAATGCGTCACTAGCCTATATACCTGACGAACCACATATAATATTTTACGGACCCTTGCTCAAAACTTTACAACTCGAGGAGGTTGAAGCGATAATCGGTCATGAATTACATCACTTCCTGCTTTGGGAAATGCAAGGACGGCGTTATTTTACCGCGAATCAAATTCTCAGTGCCATGGAACATGATCGCAATGCCGATGCAAGTCACCTTGAAAGTGCGCGTTTGTTCTCGCTATATACAGAAGTGTTTTGTGATCGTGGCGCGTTAAGAGCAACCAAGAATCTCGATGTGGCCGTATCGGCACTGGTCAAAATGGTTACCGGGCTAGAAGAGGTTAATCCTGTCTCCTATCTTGAGCAGGCAACGGAAATTCTGGAAATAGAAAAGAAGGGTAGCGAAAACCAGTCTCATCCTGAAAGCTTTTTACGTACAAAGGCACTTGAAGTTTGGTCAAAAGAGGAGGCGGAGAAGGCCGAGGATGTTGTAGCCGATTTTATTCGCGGGGGCAGACAGTTAGGCCGCCTTGATTTGCTAGATAAAAAGCAGTTTTCCGAGCTGACATTAGCGCTTATAAAAACTGTTTTAGAACATACTTGGTTGCAAACTGATGCGGTAATGGCCCACGCCAAGCAGTTCTTTCACGACATAAAAATACCAGAAAAAGGTAATAAAGAAATCCAGCATGAGCAAGCTTTAAAATCACTTGTGCAGTTAGTAAAAACGGGCGCGAAAGATATTCAGGATTACTTTTGCTATATTTTACTGGATTTCGCCGTGGTCGATAGAAACCTTGAAGATGCACCTTTGGCCGTTGGGATATTAGTCAGTAAAAAACTGGAAATTCTGACAAGATTTTCTGAGTTGGCTAAAAAAGAATTGAAAATAACTAAAAAGAAGTTTGACGAGTTGAAAGCGTCAGCAGCGGACTTGGTTGCGAAACTGGACGAGCCGGAGAATCTTAATGAGTAAGCTCGAGCAGTTTTTTCAAAGTCAGATAGATGAAACCTTTATGAGTAGTGATGATGTCGTTCATGCTGTTCTGCCGTTAATACGTCAGCTAATTGAAACTCACGATAATTCACAAGTAGCACCCATGGAGGGAATTGATGCTCTACACTACGAGCACTCGGCGATCTGGTATGCGATTAAAGATGCGATACCTATAAAGCTTGCAAGCAGTGCAATACGCCGCATTGACCCGGTTGATAAAAGTACATTCCGAATCGTTAGTGAGTCTTCTTACGAGAATGATTTGACGGATGGAATGGACAGTTTTAGAGATCATTCGATTCAAGATAGAGAATCAAAAATAACATCACCGGTTTATTTGCCAGGTTATATTTGCTGGGAAAATCAACTGGAACATCACGATCCCTTATGCGATAGTTTTGTTCTCGGACTGATTATTGCCTCGTTGGCCTGCAACCTAAACTTAAACGGTGAAAAAGATCTAGCGCTATTTGTAGAAAATCGCAGTAACTTATTTAATATCAATCCGAGCCTCGATCCTGTTATCGCAAAATCGATCGTTCAACTGACGGAGCTAAGTCGCCATGATCGCTTGGCTGATCTCGATTCGTTGTATCGATCGTTAAAAAATTATCGCGACCAGGAAATTGATATTGATTTTGAATTACTAAAAATACAGGGCTTTGATAAAAAAAAACTTGATGATAAACAGCAAATCATACTAGCAAAATTACAAGAGCGGCTGTTTGAAATATCGCGGCGAAATAAGCTTCTGCATTTTTCGTCGACGCAACAAACCGTGAATCTGACCCAGGCTTCAGTCCCATTGTCTTGCGATTTACAACACATAAAACCAGAGTCCTTGTTAACCTGGGGTCATTCATTCAAGAACGATATATTAAAAGAAAAGCCGGTGTTGTTGAATAAATATGTTAATACATTGGAAGCCTTGTATTTACCCGGTATATTTGACCGTTTGCGGACCGAAGCCAGCAGAGACCAAAAGGAGTATGGATTTGCGCAGCTACGTTTAGTCCTTTGTTTTATGTCATGGACAAATTTGAAAGAGAAAAGCAAAGAGAGATTTTACTCGCCATTGGTACTGCTACCAGTCACGCTGAGTAAAAAAAAGGGAATAAAGGATAAATATTGGTTGCAAGCACTGGATTCCGAGGCTGAAATAAATCCGGTATTACGCCACCAATTTAGTGAATTGTTCGGGATTGATCTACCGGAAACCATCGATCTCACTAAAACTGATCTTGTCAGTTTTTACCAGTGGTTATTAACAAAAATAGAGTCGAGCGATCAGTCGATTACGCTGGAGTTGATCAACAAACCCAAGGTGGATATTATTCATGAGGCTGCTAAACGCCGTCTCGACCAATACAACCGGCGTGCCGGAATTTCCGGGAGAGGAATCAGTAAGTACGAAGATATAGACTACAGTTATAGTCCAACTAATTTTCATCCACTTGGACTACGTTTATTTAACCAGCGCATACGTAGAGTCAATACGCAGCTGGAAAAGATAGTTGGTGAAACCGATGCTATCGAGATGCCGTATATGGTAGATACCAATAGCATCGCTAGCGAAAGCCCACCAGAACAGAAAAAAACCAAGGCATTTTATTCGTTTCGCGAAGATAATGAAAGCAATCCGTATCGATGGCAATTCGATATGTGCAATATTACACTGGGGAACTTTAAATATCGAAAAATGTCTTTAGTCAAGGATTATGCGCGGCTTATCGAAGCGCCACGTAATAATCAGGCCTTTGAGGCTACTTTCTCGCTCGATCCAAAACCAGTTGAAAACCAGATCAACGAGCCTACCGATATCGCTCAGCGATATCATGTCGTTCCGTGTGACCCGACGCAGGCAGAAGCGATTGATTTGGCCAGGTATGGCGAAAGTTATATTATCCAGGGTCCTCCCGGTACTGGAAAATCACAAACGATAACCAATCTGATCGCAGATTATATCGCCCATGATAAGAAAATTTTGTTTGTATGTGAAAAGCGTGCTGCGATTGATATTGTCTATTTACGGCTAAAACAGCAGGGGTTGGGTGCGATATGCTGTTTGATTCATGATTCGCAAACAGACAAAAAGCATTTTATCATGGATCTTAAGGCGACCTATGAAGGCTTTATTGAAGACGGTAATGGAAATAAAGAGCAGAATAGTCAAGTTGAAAGAAACGAACTGATTAAGCAATTAAGCGAAACGCTGCAACCGTTAAAGAATTTCGATAAGCACATGACGCAAGTGTATGAAGCATCTGGAATCCCGCTAAACCAACTGTTGATACTGGCGATGCAAAATAAACAACATTTACCAACGTTCAATGCGCTGGCGCTAGAGTATTTCCCTAACTATTCGGTGTGGATGGAAAATCAACCGTTGATTGATAAGTTGGCAGATTCGTTGGCTGAAATCCAGGCTGATAATATACTTCTGAATCACCCGCTGGGCTTATTGCACGAACGGTTTATTGAGCTTGATCAACCGATGAATAGGGTGACCCAATTAATCGGCCCGGCTCAGAAAGAGATCCAGTTGATTATTGAAGGTCTAAAAAATACCAATAATGCGATTAACTTAAATGAGAGAGATTTTGCAACAGTCCGCGATTTAGAGCAATTATTAAAATATATTCAAAATGTCCACCTGCTTTCTAAATCAGGATTAACTTGCTTGTTCGACTCTAGTCATGCAACTACGCAACAGTTTGAGAAAACACATAAGAAGTACCGGAAAAAAATCGACTTACTGGAAAAGTGTCAATCTAAAACAAAGCACTGGCATAATAAACTACCGGAGGATGAAACGAAGACCGCCTTGATGCAGGCTAAGTCCCTAAACGGTGTTTTAGCCTTTCTTAAGCCCGGTTGGTGGCGATTACGTAAGATACTTAATAGCCACTATGATTTTTCAGCGCACCAAGTTAAACCCGGCTGGTCACAAGTACTGACCGTTTTGCAGGAAGAGCATAAAGCGCAATCACAGGTGCTGGACTTTATTGATGATGCTAGAATTGATTTTGGATTCGATTGCGATTTTAACGAACTCCTAGAGACCGTTGATCAAACAAAACAGGTTTTAACGCAAGCAGATGAAAAAATGCTTAAGTTACACGATTTACTTGTCACCAAGAATCAGTCGATTGAAACTGTCGAACAATACCTTCAGTTAGTGGAACCGCTTGAGCGGTTAATGAGGCAGTTAAATGAGTTGCTGCAGGAATTCGAGAAAATTGAATTTGAGTCACTTTCGAAAATACTCACTGGTATGAACGCTGCCGTAAATCAATTACCGGAATATTTACTTTGCTTACGTTGTCTTGCGGGACTACCGGATAATTTGTCGTCGTTATTCAGGAAGCATAGAGTGAGTGTGAAGGGACTTGAATCTGCCGTTACTCATAAAACGTTGTTACACATTATCAAGACAAAGGATAACGAGTTCAGTCAAGAATCAGTATGTTAAATCGATACACAAGTATCATCATGCACTTTATGATAAAAATGCGAAAAGTATTCTCGATAAAACCAAGGATCAGTTTTTACATAAAATGAAAATATCCAATCTACCTGCAAGTGAGTTGACCGAACAACAAAAGCAACTAAAAAAGTCCTACAATAAGGGTAGACGTGAACTCGAACATGAGTTTGGTAAGTCGATACGCTATAAATCGATTCGAGATATGGTCGCTAATCAATCCGGGTTAGTGATTAACGATCTAAAAAAAGTATGGTTAATGAGTCCCTTGAGTGTATCGGATACCCTGCCATTAGATGGTCAGGAGTTTGATGTCGTTATTTTTGACGAAGCCAGTCAAATTACATTGGAAGAAGCGATACCCTCTATATTTCGTGCCAGTCAGTCTATCGTCGTCGGTGACCAAATGCAATTGCCGCCAACGAATTTCTTTTCAGCTAAAAGCATGGACAGAGATGATGACAAGCTTTTATTGCAAGAAGAGGGGGAAGTGGTTGAATATGATTTAAACAGTAACAGTTTTTTAAGTCATGTTAGTAACAACCTGGTGTCACGTCGATTAGGGTGGCACTATAGAAGTCGTTCTGAATCGTTAATCAGTTTCTCCAATTGGGCCTTCTACCAGGGATCGTTGTTGACAGTGCCCGATGTCATCGCCAATAGTGATGCAAAATCACCAATTACAGTTCTCGATGCAGAAGACGGGAGCAAGAATTTTGAAAAAATATTGTCGCGCGCAGTTAGCTTTCATTGGCTTGAGAAAGGATGTTATGACAACCGTAGGAATACTGATGAAGCTGATTACATTGCACATTTGGTGCGAGGGCTCTTGCTATCAGAAGAACAGAAAAGCATTGGTATCGTGGCTTTTTCCGAGGCCCAACAAGCAGAAATAGAGAGGGCCTTGGATCGGTTGGCAATGGTGGATCGGGAATTCCGCAGTAAACTGGAAGAGGAGTTCGAACGTGAAGAAGACGGTGAATTTGTAGGATTGTTGGTTAAGAATCTTGAAAATATTCAAGGCGATGAGCGCGATATTATTATAATGAGCATTTGCTACGGTTATAATCGACAGCGAAAAATGCGCATGAATTTTGGCCCAATCAACCAAAAGGGCGGAGAAAAACGTTTGAATGTGGCCTTTTCACGATCAAAGCAACATATGGTAGTCGTGAGTTCAATTCAGTATATTGATATTACCAACGACTACAACGAAGGCGCAAATGCGCTGAAGAACTATTTACAATATGTCGATGCTGTCTCTGTAGGTGATAACGAAGCGGCGAGCCGGCTCTTATTCGGACTAAGCTACGCAAACCAGACCAGCGCCTCAACAGAGCAGGCTGAAACACTTAAAAATCCTGGTCTGATACAAATTAAATCAGCACTGGAGCAACGAGGGTGGTTGGTAAATTTAGGGGTGGGGCATTCGCGTTTTAAATGTGATCTGGCGATCCGTAAAAAAGGAGAGAATAAATATAGAGTAGGTTTGTTTCTAGATACGTTAGATCATTATCGCCGAACTGATATTATTGAGCGCGACTTGCTTAAACCAAAACTATTGGAAAGTTTTGGTTGGTCTATTGTCAGTATTTTAGCAAAAGATTGGTATGAAGATCCCGATTCGGTACTTGAGCGAATAACAGACGCTTTGGAAGGCCGTGCACCCAAAGAAGAAGAAAAGGTAGAACGACTTCTTGTTCAAGAAGAGCAATTAGAAAAAAAAGTTGAGGATATTGAAGCAGACAGTCGTAACGACAGCATTTCCGATACCGTTACCGATAGGAAAATCGAAAATAACGTAAACGAGAAAAATGTCTCAAGTTTCGATGAAGCTTTAGATCATGAAATAGCAGAAGCTCAGCCTGTATCTCATAGCGATACGATAATTAATTCCAGTGAGACTAGTTATCTCGAGTTTGCTCAGGGAAGCTCTTCTAAGTTTTGGTCTATAACCGTTACTGAAAGCACATATCAAGTGACTTATGGGCGTATCGGTACAACAGGTCAGTGCAAAACAAAAACCTTTGATTCACCGGAAATCGCGCAGATCGAGGCGGAAAAAATATTGCAGGCAAAGCTTAAAAAGGGGTATTTATTGATTAGGAACAGCGAGGCATGATCAGACCGTTGAAAACTATTAGGCTATCAACTAGTTCCCAGATGCAAATAGCTTTAGTTTACTTTCGATAAAAATTTGAAGTAAAAAAATATCAGCATTTATATTTAGACTTTAAATATTTTGGTTTGTAATGTTTGTATAAAATATTATTTGAACTAGTACAGCCAGCGGGATTAAGTTGATCCATCGTTTTCTGAGGGTGCGATATTTTTCATTCGATATCAGCAAAGCAGTCGCAGATTAAAAAAAAATTTTATCCTCGAATGTGTGGCGGCATCGTTTCCAAGTTTCGGGTTCATCTGCTTAGCCTTAATTTTATTGTTTTTCTTTTGATTTCGTAAAATATAAATTATAACTCGTTCAATGATTTAGATGCATTTTATGGACATCCAGTATAACATGGACTAGACTAGACTTAGTTATTTTTGAAGTCATAGGTGTCTAGTGAAATCAGTTAATATACATGATGCAAAAACAAGCTTTTCCAAATTGGTAGAAGCGGCTGCGAATGGTGAAGAAATTTTGATTGCGAAGGCAGGTAAACCGCAAGCGATACTCGTCCCCTTTAATAAAAAGCATGTTATTCGTCACAAAGGGCTGCTCAAAGGTAAAATGAAAATAGCGGAAAATTTCGATTCCCCACTACCTGATGAACTACTTAAGCAATTTATTAAGTAAAAAATAAATGAGAATTTTACTCGATACTCCTATTTTATTGTGGTGGCTTAATGATGATGCTAACTTAACTCAAGAAACAGAAAAATATATCGTATCAGCTGAAAATGAAATATATATCAGCGCAGTAAGCACTTGGGAAATCGCCATCAAGCAATCAATCGGGCGTCTGGAAGTGGATTTGCGAGAATTCGAGGAAGCTATTGGTAAAAGTGGACTCACCACACTGTTAATTACAATGCCGCATACATTAGCAATAGCAAATCTACCTATGCACCATACAGATCCGTTTGATCGTTTATTAGTTGCTCAGAGTAAAGTGGAACCCTTGCGGTTACTCACACATGATAAAAAATTAGAACTTTATGGTGACAATATTATTTTGGTTTAGTTTTGTATCTACTTTCAACATTCGGTAATATTGACTGCAAGTCCACCTAAAGAGGTTTCCTTAAATTTTTCTGACATTTCCATACCCGTTTGCTTCATGGCCGCAATGCAATCATCCAATGGGATCAAGTGCTGCCCGCTACCGCGTATTGCTAGTGATGCTGCCGTATATGCCTTGATCGCACCAAAGCCATTGCGTTCGATGCAAGGGACTTGCACGAGTCCTCTCACTGGATCGCAAGTCATACCGAGATGATGTTCAAGCGCAATTTCTGCAGCATTTTCTATTTGTTGAGGGCTGCCATTACGTACTGCACACAATCCGGCTGCGGCCATAGAAGCAGCCGATCCCACTTCCCCTTGACAGCCTACCTCGGCCCCGGAAATGGAGCTTCGATGTTTGATAATGCCGCCGATGGCACTGGCTGTTAGTAGAAATGTTCTGACTTGCTCTATCGTTCCATTTTCGTGGTTCATGAAGTAATACAGAGTAGCGGGTATGACTCCTGCAGCGCCATTGGTAGGGGCTGTTACCACCATATGCCCCGTTGCATTTTCTTCGTTTACTGCCATCGCGTAGGCGCACAACCAGTCGTTAATATTGGCGTCACCGGGTTTGTCTACAAGTTGCTGATGCAATCCCTTTGCGCGTCGAGGCAAATTAAGACCGCCGGGTAGATAGCCATCCATCATCAATCCATTCTTAGTGCAACGTTGCATTGATAGCCAGATTGCATCCAATCCCTGATTTAGCGCTTCTTCTGACAGGTGTTGAAGTTCGTTGAGTCGCTTCATGTCTGCAATGGATAATTTACTATTAACAGACATTTCCAACATTGAACGTGCTGAATCAAATCCATAGAGATATGAAGTAGCATCTTCCATTTTTAGCGGTGCGACTAACTGATTGATTTCAGCATGGGTACTAATAAAGCCACCACCGATGGAGAAATAAGTTTCTGAAAGTAAAATATTTTGTGATTGTCCAACCAGATCAAAAATCATTCCATTAGGATGTTCTGGGAGCGCCTTACCTTGATCAAATATAATATCCCTGCTTGCAGAGAATACAGCTGTGTGGGTATCATCTATCGAAACAGACTGGCTATCCCAGATACGCGCTACTATAGAATCTAAATCCTCACTAGCAACGTCCTCGGGCGAATAGCCATGCAATCCCAACGCCACAGCGCGGTCAGTTGCATGACCCCGGCCGGTAAGGGCTAAAGAACCCTTTAGGGTACAGCGAATAGCGATGTCTTGCGGATCATGCCGTGTTAAAAAATATTTTTTGGCAAGATTAACAAAGTCTCGTGCCGCTACCATTGGGCCCATAGTATGGGAACTTGAGGGGCCAATCCCGATTTTGAAAAGGTCAAGAACACTGATAAACATTGTATATTTTTTTAATCTCCTACATTAGGCAAGTCTATTTGGAACGATTAATTTTCTTTTATAAACGTTTGGTTTAGTCAGTAGCACCTTCGTAACATCTTAACCTAAACGCCACTTAATACAAAATTAGTGTTGATACTATTCTGAAAATGAAACGAGGCTGGGTTATTCTTGATGCCCGAGTGGATTGCTTCAATATAATAGGGAACTGGGGAAACTCATTAGTTTGCGGTATGCTAACCATAGACCTTTTTATAGAAACGACGCCTACCTGCAATATATAAATGAATATATATCTTGCGACCTTTCAGAAAATTTCCTCTCCAACTGAAATAATTTTCTCCAGAAAATGAAAAAGTTTCACTGGAATGAGGGGCAATTTGTATATCATTTACATCTGGGCCAGGAGAGTGAAATTCAGTAAAACTTCTAAACGGCCATATTCCCGGACTTTTAAATGGCCATATTCCAGAGCAGTGATGAAGCTCCCAATACATCAATATGATTGGTTTAGCACTTCAGGTTTAGCGTGATAAATTCTGAAAAGGAATAAACTTTCTTTCTGTGATTCCTGTGTTACTTCGGGGTTTCTCGAATGATTCCATCTAAAAAGAAGCCAATCTTCAATACAAACTCCTTCGCTTTAACATGGATTCTGGCTTACGACAGAATGACAACGATGAGTATGAAGTATTAAAAACAACAGGTTAACAAAGATTTATGTTGTCTTACTATTTTTGATGCCTTGACATCAATTGAAGTGATGCTATGATGTCACTATGAGAACGACACTAAATATCGAAAATTGCCTATTACAAGAACTCAAAGATCTTGCCCATCAGGAAAACATTTCATTGACCCGTTTAGTAAATCGGGTCTTGCGAAATGGAATGGGATTTGCCGAGGCAAGCATCCGACCCAAAAAGCCCTATCATGAAGAAAGCTTTGATATGGGCAAGCCCTATATTAACCTTGAAAAATCCCTGGCCGTTTCATTTGAACTGGAGGACGAAGAAATCCTGCGCAAGATTGAAATGCGTAAATGAAAATTATCGATCTTAATATTCTTCTCTATGCTGTAAACACCTCATTTGAACAACATCATGCGGTTCATCTTTGGTGGGAAAATACACTGAACGATGAGGAGCCTGTAGGTTTGCCATGGGTGGTGTTGTTAGGGTTCATTCGGATTTCCACGAATCCTCGAATATTCCCCCAACCTTTGTCGATTGGTGCAACCATGGACAAAATTGATTTATGGCTAAGACATCCAAATACCCTTGTCGTTAGAGAGACCAGCGAACACTGGGAGATTCTACGTGAATTGTTAGAGCATACAGGTACGGCAGCTAATCTAACCACGGACGCTCACCTTGCAGCCATTGCGATTAACCATGGCGCATTGCTTGTCTCTTGCGATAATGATTTTTCTCGATTTAAAAACTTGCGCTGGATGAATCCGTTAAAGAGCTAATTTATGATAGTTTTCCCACTCTTCCATCATAACAAAATTTTCTATTCCCAAATTAAAATCGGAAGTCTGACTATATATAGCAAGCAATGATTAATGGAAGCCCCGGATAATTTCGGATCAAAGCCAGACCGAGCAAGAAAAATCGATCGCAATGCTAATTGTTGTTTGCTTATATTGGTATTATTTTGAAAAAATATAGAGATTAGTGTTTAGATACTATACTCATTAATAGAAGTGTTCAGGTTATTTATCTGTAGACAGCCCACTAATACAGACCGCAAGTCCACCGCCAGCCCGATTTGAAATAGTCAGTTTCGCATCATGGTCCTGGGCGATACGTTTAACAATAGCCAATCCTAGTCCAGCACCTTTTTTATTGGAAGAAGTTTTACTAATTCGTGTAGTGGGGTGTTGTTAGCAAAGTTAGTGTAATCACCGCCGCCGTGTAAAGCGATAATAACACCCTTTCTCCACGGCGTTTTTGGACCTTTCCATAATAGTTTTCTTTTTAGATGGTTAACTGTGATCACCTTCTTTTGCCAACCCAATTTCAAGGCCGCCAGTTCATTACGGTTGGCTAACATTTTGGCATTACTATATTCTGGATTTATAATGTCAGATGAAAAACAACTGCCAGATAAAATTAATAACAATGCGAATGGGTATATACATTTTAGTTTCATATTTTTTCCTCTACAGATTGGTATTGCTTTGTGTCAGTGTTATTTAGTTAGTGTCGTCATTAGAAGTTGACTAAACTATGGGTGAGTATGAGAGACTTGCGATTACTTGTGAATATTCCGAGGTCAAAGTGTTGTAACAGAATGTAACGTGGAGATAATCGGGTAACATTTTGTTACACTGTTATATTGCAGTGAAGGTTATGGTTCTATCTGGTTAAGCATCAATAATAAATTGGTCGAAAAACAAACTTTTATAGAATCTGATTTAGACCGTATATATCTGGCAGAAAAATTTCCTTATTAAATGGAAAAAAATTATTAAATGAGGTTAACATAAGGGAGGAACAAATGAGCTTAAAGCCATTTATTTTAATTATTAGTATATTATGTTTCAGTACATTCCTGTGTTATGCAGATAAACAACCACAGGAAATCTATCCAGATGTCGTTGATTCCGGGTCACTAAAGAGCGACAAGCCAATTGATGAATCATCAGAAAATATACAGCCACTACCGATGCCGACCATAGACGAAAGCCGTATGCCTTCGCGACCCGAGAACCGAGCGGTGATTGATGCGGATCGAGAGAAAGCACAGGGCGAACCGGGTTATAACCCAGATAAAAAATAATCGTTTGTTGATGGGTGATTTATCTTCTCGTTTGTTATACGCGCGGTACAAATTCTACTATTTAAAATTTTGCGATTCCGGGATTTCCGATCCTACACTATAAAGTATGCGGTGAATCTTGATGATAGATGAAAAAATACAGACTAGTAAGGGGGGTTGCAGTATTAGCATCGTGACTATGTGAATAGGTGGCATTAGTATTAACGACAAACTCACTAGCGCACAGAGTGATACACGTACCAACGACTCTATCATCAATAGTGATTTTCCTATCCATGATTTCGCAGCAATGGAAAGGGCCGCGATAGACCACCAGGCGTAGATATATAAGAGTAATATCGTACCTATTACGTACATGAGCATGGTGTTATTCCGTTATTAATAATTCGGTTTAATTGTATCTATTAAGGATGAGTTTTTTGTGCAGATTCTGATTAAAATTGGAACAAAACCGGATAAAAAATTCCTACAGACGTTTGGGTGAGTGACAAGGCCGAAAAACTTTTTTCAAAAAGAGGTAAGTGCGGTTAGATTGCCACCATACAGCTCATCATGCGCATACAAATACATGAGTTGCGCCTATTTAAACTAACAATTAGACGTATACTGATTGGTAGTTATTCGCATGCCCTCTCATATGAATTGTTGGGTAGAGAAGACTTTGTGCCGGTGGTATTTTTGATATTGGAAAAGCAACCACAGGTTATATTCTAGTTCCCTAATGTATTAAAGGTTTTCAATGTTATTATATAAATATATTTTTTGTTTATTCGTGTTTTTACTCAGTTGCGCAAGCACTTTTATAGTTGCTGAACCGGCAAAAGAGAAGTTAACTATTGTAAAGGACTCAAGTGTACCGCAACCACCACCTATTAAATGGGGTGGCAAGACTTTACTTGAGTTAAAGAAGGGGGACTATATTTATCCACGTTTTTCGCCAAGCAGACGCTATTTGGCATACGCAGAATCACTAACGGTTAACAAGGTTGAAACAACCACAATATATCTACACGACTTAAGCAATAATAAACGACGCGTATTATTAGATCACAAGCGTGCAAATAAATTTGCAGTGTATCGTGTTTTTGTTGTTAGTATGCGTTGGTTGGATAAAAACCGCCTTAAAGTTTCCTTGTCCGATGGTGATGTCGGGTTGACTTTGCTGACGATAAACATAGCGACTGCTAAAGTGGTTAAGAAGGCTTATATTGAAGCGGGTGAGGATCAGAAGCAGACACCACTGCAAAGGAAAGCTAAAAAGCGATTTCCAGAATTTGATCCGGAAGTACTGGATAATGCTTTGTCCGGTATCTTTATTAAAACGGCAGGACGAGGTGTTATATTACAAAAAAATTATTCTGGTCATGATCCTCATGTTTGGCTATTTGATTTGTCACAACGACAAGTAAAAAAATTAGTTACTTTAGGAAAAAAGGATAACCAGGCATTGGGTGGCGGACAGGCGATAGGAGAGGAAACAATATTCTCGGTAACGCGTGGTAAAAGTCATGGTGTTTATGTATTGAGAAAAAATAACTCAGTAGAAAAATTGGCGCAGTACAAAAAGGTACAGTGGCGACCCAGGTTAGTAGCCCGCTATAGTTCTAAAGTGGATATCTATTTTTTACTCCAACTCAATGAAAGTTATAAAAAAGGGCACAATCCAATATTGCATTATTCAATCAAGACCGGATTGCACGAGATTACAGATTGTAATCAATGTTATGACTTTGATATCGGCAAAGGTAAAAAACTATTCGTATTTACCTATTGGGTTGGTAAACAGCGGCAACTAAAAGTACTGCGGCGGTAGGGGATTAGCTGTTTTTTCTCAGGATCGAAATCACAAAATCTGTCACTCAATAGTTCAATAGCCAAAGGTGTAGATGCTGGAAATAGTGATGTCTATTAGATGATTGTCGTCTAATAATCAGGGAAGATTTCGTTTTTGCCCCTGAACCTCATCGACCAAAAGGGCATTTCATAGCCTCTTGGAACCCTCGACAATTTCATTGAGACCAACCGTGCGCCGTTTGGATGCCGTGAACATTTCAGTGTTCAATTCCGACCAAGGAGCTTCCTTGGATGCTGCATATATTGGTTGAAATTAAGGCTTGGTAATCAGGTTTTATCGGGTATAATCGGGTAGTGAATCGGATATGAGGAAGACATGAAAGACCCTAAAATCACTGTTGGCCAAGATATGCTACAGCTTATTTCAGAGCTTGATGAGTTTAAGGGAAAATGGTTAGCCCTCAAAATAATGTCTCCAGAACGCCTGCAACAATTGCGCAAAGTAGCTACTATTGAGAGTATAGGCTCTTCCACACGAATAGAAGGGGCAAAACTTAGTGATATACAAGTTGAGACGTTATTGTCCAATTTGGCCTCTACCTCTTTTAAAACAAGGGACGAACAAGAGGTGGCCGGTTATGCTGAGGCGATGGATTTGGTTTTTCAGTCCTACGAAGATTTACATCTAACTGAAAATCATATTCGGCAATTGCACCAACAGTTGCTCCGCCACAGCAATAAAGATGAGCGTCATCGTGGAGATTACAAGAATGTGCCAAACCATGTTGTAGCAAAGGATGCGCAGGGACGTGAAATTGGTGTTGTGTTCGAGACTGCGACGCCGTTTGATACACCGCGAAAAGTGGAAGCATTAGTTCGCTGGACGTCAAAAGCAACTGACGAGGCATCAATGCATCCCTTACTGATTATTGCAGTCTTTAATGTCGTGTTTTTAGCGATCCATCCATTTCAGGATGGTAATGGTAGATTGTCACGTATTTTAATCACCTTAATGCTATTGCGCGCGGGGTATGACTATGTGCCTTATGCTTCTCTAGAGAGCGTTGTAGAAGAAAATAAGGATCTTTATTACAAAGCACTGCGGCGGACACAAACTACATTAAAACAGGATGCTCCAGATTGGGAACCTTGGCTTGGTTTTTTTCTACGATGCTTG
Organism: Gammaproteobacteria bacterium; assembly: GCA_003233345.1. GTDB lineage: Bacteria > Pseudomonadota > Gammaproteobacteria > SZUA-21 > SZUA-21 > SZUA-21. Next base: position 18,571 of record QILK01000119.1, read on the forward strand.
AAAAAACAAAAAGCCAATTTGGTTGCAAAAATTGAAAAAGGGCAGGGGCAGTTTGATGCGTCATTACCAGTACTATCTTTGGAAATATTGAAATTACTGAAAGAATACGAGCGGCTGACAATCGCTGAAATTGTTAAGCAAACCGGCGCGAACCAAAATACTCTAAAAGTAAGATTACGGGAACTTGTCAATGAGAGTCGCATAAAACGCCATGGTAAAGCGCGTGCGACTTGGTATAGTTTGTAGCTGTTAACATACTTCTAACTTATAGTTCACATTCTTCGGACGTTAGGGAATATATATGAGTAATAACATAAAGGAAAAGCTCAGCTCCGTAGGTCTTGTTAATTCACCACGAGGATCGATTTGGCGTAGATGGGATATTCACATTCATGCACCAGGTACTCTTCATAATGATCGATTTAAAGGCGATTGGGATGGATGCTCTAAAAAAATTAAGAATACTCTGCCTGCCGTTAGTGCTTTGGGGGTAACAGATTATTGTACGCTCGATTCTTATAAAGAAGCATGCCACCCAAAAAGAGCATTGGGCTGAATAGACCCTCCGCAATTTTTCTGGATTTTTTCACCCCGCCAAGTCGGCCTAGTCGCCAGAGGTTCATGCGCGAGGCAAAAAGCTTCGTTTCGAACCTCAACAGCGATAAAAGGAATAAGACTATGAGCGCAGAAATCAGAATTTACGTGGCAGATCTAGCAGCCTATAACAGCGGACATTTACACGGTGTTTGGATAGATGCGACGCTGGATACAGACTATATTCAAGACCAGGTGTCGATTTGCTGATTGTCATCGAGTCGGCAACGGATGTTATACCCTGTTAACATACGAAAAATTAATTCTGAATCATCGGTTGACAGTAATTAAAATGAGCTCTATAGTTGTGTCCATGAATATCAACCACAAAAAATATTTATTACTACTCAGCCTGAAAAAACGGGAGGGGTATTTTTTGTCTTGTTAATATTGCGATAATATTTAAATGCGAATTTAAAAACCCTCTCAGTTTTTCTGCAGAGGGTTTTTTTATGCGTGTAATATTTTAAAGAAGTGTCTTTACCCAGGTGGCGCAACGGTAGACGCAGCGGTTTTAGAAACCGTGTGTTGTGGGTTCAACTCCCACCTTGGGTACCAGCTTAAGTCCGGATGGCGCAATGGGTAGACGTGTCGTTTTTAAAAATCGAATGTTGCGGGTTCGACTCCCGCTCCGGACACCATACTCCCTGGATGGCGCAAATAGGTAGACGTGCCGGTTTCAAAAACCGGATGTTGCGGGTTCAACTCCCGCTCCAGGGACCAAATAGGTGATACTCTGTGAACCCACAGGAACTGAGAATATCTCCAGAATAATCGGTTGATTAACTATGTTTCAACTGAATTGGCGTTAACGTAAAGAGGTGTTCAGTATTTCTTTGTACCAAAATAGGGTTTTTCTCTAGTGGGTTTTCCATGAACGTTGGCCCTCCAATAACAAATAAAGCATAATGCTAATTACTGACTGTAGCGTTAAGGGTTTTAGCTATTGGGCTCCGCATGTATATGCAGTGTGCCGTGGGGCGAAGCGAGTACCTACTTGTGATTGGACCTTGATTTTGTTTCAATGCTTTGTATCCCAAGTTCCATTTTATGTCGAGCAGATGGATTTGCAGAATGCACCTTAATTTTTGGAGGTATAAAACCTTCTGTAACAACCGCTTCTTCGATCCAAAGAATAACATCGTACCCGGTACCCCTATCATCATCACCAAGATCATGATCTAAACTTATCTCGTTGACTTTGCCTGTTTTTAAAATTTCAATAGCCTCGTTAGGCCAATATACCCTTATCCAGCCGTTTGGGGTTTCTCTCTCGTCATCTAAATATAGTTTCATTTCTAATTTTTGAACATATAATTGCTTGGTAAACGAGACTAGAGGTCCTGTTATCGGGTATTAATTATATTGAACTATATCACATATTCAATTGAACTATTCGTGCTTTGCATGACTAGAGTTCTATTATCAGTATTTAACCCATTGCGGTATGCGGTCGTTCTTTATTGTAAGATCAAATCTACTGCGTAGCTAATAAGATATTTCGGGAATGCTGAAATAACTAAAGAGAGCAGAATAACCGCGCGCTAACTGCGGTACTACAACTTTAATGCAAATCGCCAGCAGATACCCTACTGGATTCTATCGAGGGGGAAATGCGGGCAACCGGTTCCTCTATACTTTCCAGCGACTAAATATTTCTATCCTCCGGTCGATACAGTGCTTATAAGCCAGCAATTATATTTCAGTATCATGGGCCGCAGAGTAATGACAAACACGAAAAACCTATATACATATTTTAAAACAGGTATTGTACTGCTAATGGTTGTACTGACAGGGTGTGCTCCCTCAACCCGAAAATCGAGTCATGACAGAATCAGTCTGGACAATCGATATTATAATAATCCAATCGGTAACAGGGCCACCCGTATTGCCTTAAAGCAAATTGGTACCCGATATCGTTTTGGCGGTAATACGCCGCGTGGTTTTGATTGTAGCGGATTGGTTCACTACAGTTATGGTCAAATGGGAATTCATCTGCCAAGATCTGCCCGGTTACAGTCCAGGGCTCTCAGATCTGTTCCGATATCTCAGTTACGTCCGGGGGATCTGGTGTTTTTCAAGATTTCCCGTAATCAGGTTTCACACGTTGGCATTTATTATCATGATGGGTTATTTGTCCACGCACCAAAATCAGGGAAAAACGTTTCGATGGCGTCCTTGAGCAATCCCTATTGGCGATCTCGCTATTACAGGGCAGGTAGAGTGTATGACGATTTTCGGTATACGGCACGCTAGAACTCCAGAAGCTTAGCCATTAAACTCCCTGTCTTCAGTCAACCTTTTCCCTAAACTGATAACTTTATCATCTATAAACCCAATGCCTTGATAAAATTTAATTACATCGTTGTTATTAGCTCTAATTTGAAGATTTATTTTGGGGCATCCATTCTTTTTTAACAGTGCTTCAATATTTATCATCAATTTCTTTCCATGTCCGTTCCGACGATATTCAGGATGAACGGCTAAATAGTTTATCCAGCCTCTGTGTCCATCATAGCCACCCATAACGCTGGAAATTATTCTGCCATCTATTTCTCCTACCAAAAACAGGTGTGGATTTACGGTCATTTTTCTTTTTATGTCTTGTATAGGGTTATTCGATGGTACAATAAGATTACATAAGTCCCATAACTCAATAATATATTTTTCATCATTTCTTTTAAATTTTCTTATGATCATAATATTGGCTATTGGTGTCGCGTAACCAGTTGGCAACGAAGCGCAGCGGAATTGCTAGTCAGAGTTAAGACGATTATTATACACGGCTAAAAATTTCATGATATTTAATGATACCCGTATGATTTATTAAGACGTTGGGGCTAATTTCAATTTTCAGCGACTTTCCTGAAAAAACCAGGCAATCGAAATATTCATCAAAATCGCCAATTTTTATCATATTAACATGCCAGTCGTATTTAAAAAGGAACGTTTGAAAGTATTTGCTGATGAAAACGATTCCAATATGGTTATTTCATCAAGTGATGCGCTGGCCTATTGTAGGCTGAATCGTTTTTGTTTCCCCGGCGTTCGCTTCGCGAAGTCCGGGCTACGGATTGATGGGTTTGTGTTTCAGGTAAGATTTTTGGTGGAGTTCAGTTTGTAAGGCATCTTCATTAATTTCGGCGTTGAGGTATTTGGCAATAATCCGGGTATCTTTTTCGGCATTGTCCAGACAGCTGCTGGCGCCTGGTGAAGGGGTCATGTTAAAGATAATACCGTTACCTGGGTTTATTTTGGCTTCGCCGAGTAGTAGTTTACGGTTGAGTTTGTCAATCAGTTGTGGTCTTACACCACCAAATCGGCGTGCGTATTTTAGGTCACGCAGTTGTAATGAAGGAACGATTTTGCGCGCGGCTTTTAGGAAAAGTGGTTTGCGGATTAGGGGTATTTCGTAGAAGAAATTTTTGATGATATATCGCCGAATCTCGGTATCTTTTAGCAGATCCCAAAATACCTTGATAACTTTTCGATCCAGGTGTAGCACGCGTAGGAAGTCGGGTAGTGATGCGAGGTTGTAGCGTTCGAGTAACGGTAGTAGTAATGCGGTTGGTCCAAAGCGCGTTTGGCCGTTGAGTAGGAAATCATAGTCGCCGTGTATTGCGGCAAAGGGTAATTTTTTGCTTTGTATCGTATAAACTTTGCCGTTGATTATTTTTGGTGAAATATAAAAACTCCCCGCGACGGGTAGGCAGGAGTATTCTAGGCCGTAACCCATTTTTTGTGCGAATAAAAGACTGTGCCCGCAGGCGGATACCACCACCGCGTTCGCAGTATAGGTTTTATTGGCAGTGGTAATCTGAAATACATCGCCTTCTTTTGCTAGTGTCTTGACCTTGGTATTAAAGAGTACATCTACGTTTTCATTTGCGCATTTTAAACTTTGCTCAAGAAAAGAGCGAGATAGCGCAGCAAAATCAGCGGCGCTGTATTCATCGGTACAGGCAAAAGCGGCTAGCGGTTCGGGGCGAAACTGCCCATTGATTATCGCCACACCGGGTTCGATTTCTGCAATCGCTTTTTTGTCCAGCAAGCGCATATAGGGAAAACGGGCGCTGAATTCATCGGCACGTTTTTGCAGTATTGTTGTTTCTTCTTCGCCAATGCCAACAACCATTTTTGGCAGTCGATAAAGAATTTTGTCACTATCCGCTAATTGGCTGGCATAGTTCACGATCATTTGTGCTGCGCGTTTAACAATTAATGCTTTTTCCAGCGAATAGTTTGTTTCGATATCGCCGCAATGAAGTGTCTGACTGTTATTGCTACTGCGCGAGTTGACTAGTGCAACCTGAGCGTATTTTTCCAACAGGGCGATTTTTTTTAGGTTGGTGTATCGGCTTGCCGTGTACAACAGCGCCGTACCCGATACGCCGCCGCCGATAATAATTAAGTCATAGTGTTGAGCCGCCATATAAATTTAGTATAGTTTCGGAATGTCTCTTTAACGAATTTATTTTATTTGGTTTGTGGTAATCTATATTGCATTATACGCTGGAATGGTGATCATTCCGTAAATTTTACTAACGAGGTTTAATTTATAATATATGATGTATGTCGATGTTAACAAGCAAATCCCCGATTCAGTCCGGCAAGAGATTGACCGTCGTTTGAACGAAATTGAAGCAGATCAGGGTGTGAAAATTATATATGCCTGTGAGTCGGGTAGTCGTGCCTGGGGTTTTGCGTCAATGGACAGTGATTATGATGTTCGATTTTTATATGTCCGACCGCAGAACTGGTATTTGTCTGTGTTTGAACAGCGAGACGTCATTGAGCCGGGAATTGATAATGCCGAGGTGATATATGATCTTTCTGGTTGGGATATTAAAAAAGCATTTGCGCTGTTGCGGAACAGTAATGGCCCGTTGATCGAGTGGTTGAACTCGCCTATCGTCTATCGGTCTGAAACCACCATAGAGTTTATTAAAGCCATACAAGCTGAAATATTTCTGCCACGAAATACAGTATATCATTATCTGTCTATGGCAAAAAGACTGTTTAAGCGCCTGTGTTTATCAGAGCAAGCCAAGCTTAAGACCTACTTTTATATACTACGCGCCAGTTTGTGTGCATTATATATTAAAGACGAGAATAGCGTACCGCCAGTTTTGTTTAGCGACTTGTATAATCGGTATTTAGTCGATAGTCCACTGGGCGACAAGGTAGCCGAGCTTATCGAGCTAAAAAGTAGCCAGGCTGAAAAAGATCGTATTGCCCGTGTGGCCGAGCTCGATGATTATATTGCCAATACCTTGGCAAATATCGGGGCCGCTATGCCTGAGCATCGGGAAAAGGCTGATAAAGGTCAATTTAATCGAGCGTTTATCCAAACTGTTAATGCGTTGGATACTAAAATATGACAAGTGTTTTAAACAAGCTCGTCAAGAAAAATATTGTTAGCGTCACACCATCGTTCGTTGCCGAATCTATCCAGTATGAAGTGGTCATGGGTTCGGTTGCCTACGGGGTTTCTAATGATTCCTCCGATACCGATGTTTATGGTTTTTGTATTCCACCTAAAGACTATGTGTTTCCACATCTGCGCGGTGAAGTAGCGGGTTTTACACCACCGGGTCCCCGGTTTGACCAGTATCAGCAACATCACATTAAAGATGTCAGTGCAGCAGGTGGCAAGGGAAAAGAATATGATTTTAGTATTTATTCAATTGTTAAATATTTTCGTCTTTGCGCGGAAAATAACCCGAACATAATTGACAGTTTGTTTGTGCCCAGGCGATGCATATTACATTCGACCCGGATTGGTGATCTGGTCAGAGACAATAGACATATTTTTTTACACAAGGGTGCGTGGCCCAAATTCAAGGGCTATGCCTATGGTCAAATGCGTAAAATGCATACTAAAGAAGCGCACGGTAAACGCAAGCAATCTGTCGAAGCTTATGGATATGATGTCAAATTTGCCTATCATATCGTTCGTCTGTTAAACGAAGTCGAGCAGATACTTGTCGAAGGCGATCTCGATCTTGAGCGTAACCGCGAACAGCTGAAATCCATACGTCGCGGTCGCTGGACCTTGCAACAAATCGAAGACTATTTTGGCCAAAAAGAGAACGAACTCGAGCAATATTATTTGAAAAGTGATTTGCCAGATAAACCCGATATGCAGAAATTACAGGCGTTATTGCTTGAATGTCTGGAAACCTATTATGGTTCACTCGACAAGGTGATAGTGCCAGCAGATGAGCTAAGCAACGCGTTACGCAATATCGACGAAATAGTCAATAAAGTACGTGGTAAGTTATAGACACTAAACCAATATACTTATTAGTCTAAATAATCAGCACTTAATCAAAACACTTACATAAAATCAGGATATCTGGATTGATTTTCTGTGGCCGGCGCTCTGTAATTGATTATAGTGATCGATTTTACCTCTCCCATACGGGTTCACCCAGAAAATGGATAGAAAAAGTGGAATGACACACCATTAAATGCATCGCAACAAGGATTAAAATTGATAGTCATCGAAACATTAGATTTATCTATTTGGTTTTAATTTGCCCAGTGGTTTTCGAATGCGACTGGCAAATAAATAATACTGGATATAAGGTGTTGTAAATCTTGGACTATACTTTAAATAACTGTTTATTTTTTCAAATAACCATTTATTTTTTCGCGAATGCGTCAGACTTAGTATAGGAAGGGTTGTTATTGGCCAATTAGTTGCACATCAAAAGAGTGTTATCTATTAAGATAAAGTTACCGAAGTTAAAAGGATGGTTACCAAAAAATGAACAGAGAATATGAGAAAAGTTGTAACTGTGGTATTAAGTTGCAATTATTTTTTACACTCATTATTCATATAACCCGCGCAGTTTGTGCATTGATCGTAGCCACAATTGTAATCTTTGTTTCAACCAGAACAACAAATAAATTATCGCGAGATTACAATCCATGTTGTGATACGCTTAGTGTCACAGGAGGTATTCATGACGATTTTTGATCAGTATCAGTCAAGGTTTACAAATCTAAGGCAAGAAGAGTTAACACTTGATGAATATTTAAAAATTTGTAAAGACGATTCATCGGCGTATGCAACCGCTGCAGAACGTTTGTTAATGGCTATCGGTGAGCCCGACATGGTTGATACCAGTCGTGATACAACGCTTAGCCGTATATTTTCCAACAAAGTTATTAAAATTTACCCGGCCTTTAAAGATTTTTATGGTATGGAGGAAACGGTTGAACAGATTGTTTCCTATTTCCGCCATGCGGCCCAGGGGCTGGAAGAGAACAAGCAAATTCTTTATTTGCTTGGCCCAGTCGGTGGAGGTAAGTCGTCATTGGCTGAAAAATTAAAATCGCTGATGCAAAATATGCCTTTCTATGCCATTAAAGACTCACCGATAAATGAATCGCCACTAGGTTTGTTTTCACCCGAGGAAGACGCCCATATCCTGGAAGAGGATTACGCTATTCCGCCACGTTATTTAAACGGTATCATGTCGCCTTGGGCGATAAAAAGATTGCATGAATTCAACGGCGATATTACCAAATTCAAGGTCGTTAAATTATACCCATCTGTCCTCGAGCAAATCGGTGTATCGAAGACCGAACCCGGCGATGAAAATAACCAGGATATATCCTCGTTAGTTGGCAAGGTGGATATCAGAAAGTTGGAAGAGTTTGCGCAGAACGATACCGATGCTTACTCTTACTCAGGCGGGCTGTGCCTGTCAAACCAGGGACTTTTGGAATTTGTTGAAATGTTCAAAGCGCCAATCAAAGTACTGCATCCCCTGTTGACGGCGACGCAGGAAGGCAATTATATGGGAACCGAAGGACTTTCGGCGATTCCATTTGACGGCGTCATTCTTGCTCATTCCAACGAATCAGAGTGGCTCAGTTTTAAAAACAATCGAAACAACGAAGCGTTTCTCGATCGCATTTATATCGTCAAGGTGCCGTACTGTTTGCGTATTTCTGAAGAAATACGTATTTATGAAAAGCTGTTAAAGAACAGTTCACTATCTAAAGCACCTTGTGCGCCAGGTATGTTACGGATGATGGCAGAGTTTTCTGTCTTTACACGTTTGAAAGAACCTGAGAACTCGAACATCGTTTCCAAAATGCGGGTTTACAATGGCGAAAATCTTAAAGACGTTGATCCCAAAGCAAAGTCTTACCAGGAATATCGGGACTATGCCGGGATTGACGAAGGCATGACCGGTTTGTCGACGCGATTTGCCTTTAAAATTTTATCACGTGTTTTTAATTTTGATAATTCTGAAATTGCTGCCAATCCGGTGCATTTATTATATGTGCTTGAGCAACAAATTGAACGCGAACAGTATGCGTCGGAAATAGAGAATAGATATATATCATTTCTCAAGGGCAACCTGGCGACGACCTATGCCGATTTTATTGGCAAGGAAATACAGACGGCGTATCTGGAATCCTACTCAGAATATGGCCAAAATATATTTGACCGTTATGTTACTTATGCGGATTACTGGATTCAGGATGAGGAGTATCGTGACCCGGATACTGGCGAGAGCTTTGATCGAACGGCGCTAAATGAAGAACTGGAAAAAATTGAAAAACCAGCGGGTATTAGCAATCCCAAAGATTTCCGTAATGAGATTGTCAATTTTGTATTACGTGCGCGTGCGAATAATGAAGGTACCAATCCGCTGTGGACTTCTTATGAAAAGCTTCGCGAGGTAATCGAGAAAAAAATGTTTTCCAATACCGAAGATCTGCTTCCTGTTATCTCCTTTAACGCCAAAGCCTCGACGGAAGATCAAAGCAAACACAAGGACTTTGTCAATCGTATGGTTGGAAAGGGTTACACCGAAAAACAGGTACGCTTATTATCAGAATGGTATTTAAGGGCAAGAAAAGTATCTTGATAGCGTTGAATAACTTTAGGCAATAATTTTGACACAAATAATCGATAGAAGGCTTCAAGGCAAGAACAAAAGCGTGGTCAATCGTCAAAGATTTATTCGACGATTCAGGGAGCAAATCCGTAAATCAGTATCGGATGCTGTCGTGGAACGCAGTATCACCGATCTGGATAAGGGTGATAAAATTAATATTCCCCAAAAGGATACCATGGAGCCGATTTTCCAGCATACACGCGGCGGTCGTCGTGAAGCGGTCAATACAGGTAATACCGATTTTGTGACTGGCGATAGAATAGCGCGTCCTCCAGAATCCGACGGCAGTGGAGGCGGTCAGGCGAGTAATTCTGGTGAAGGCGAAGATGAATTTGTCTTCCAACTTTCTCGCGAGGAATTTTTGGAGTTCTTTTTCGAAGATCTTGAACTCCCCGATCTTATCAAAACACAGCTGCGCACGGTTGTTGACTATAAAATGGTGCGAGCTGGATTCACCAATTCGGGTGTGCCGGCCAATATCAATGTGGTGCGTTCGCTTCGTGGTGCCATGGCCAGACGTATCGCATTGCGCGGGCCGCATATGGCTAAGCTCCGCGACCTGGAAGATCAACTGGAAAAACTAGAATCTGGTTCGGTTGTAGATTCTCCGACATATACCGAGATGAGTTTGGCGAATAAAAAACGGGAAATAAAACGACTAAAAAAAGAGATCACGGTACTTAAGAAAAAAATCAAGGCCATACCCTTTATCGATACGTTTGATCTGCGTTACAACCATCGTGTTAAGGAACCGAAGCCGACGACACAAGCAGTGATGTTTTGTATAATGGATGTTTCCGGTTCGATGAACGAACTTCGAAAAGACCTTGCCAAGCGATTTTTTATTTTGTTGCATCTTTTTTTGACTCGTACCTATGAAAATATCGAAGTTGTTTTTATTCGTCACCACACAACAGCAAAGGAAGTCGACGAAGAAGAGTTTTTCTATTCGAGAGAAACCGGGGGTACGGTCGTTTCCAGTGCACTGGAAATGATGCATAACATCATCCTGGAACGTTATCCAACTAACGACTGGAATATCTATGCAGCTCAAGCATCGGATGGTGATAATTGGGATGGTGATTCTCCTTCCTGTAGCAAGTTGTTGCTGGACAAAATTTTATCGCTAGTCCAGTTTTATGCTTACGTCGAAATAACGACAAACACACATCAAAGTCTTTGGCGGGAATACGAGAAAGTTAGCCAGTTACGAAAAAATTTCGCCATGCAAGCTATCACCGGACCGAAGGGCATTTACCCTGTGTTTCGACAACTCTTCGCTAAAAAAATAGCATGAAATCCAGCATTATTTCCGATTCGTCAGAGTGGACGATTGAACTGATAGAGCGATATGATAAAGAGATCGCGCGTGTAGCCGCCAGTTATAACCTCGATACCTACCCAAACCAGATTGAAATTATCAGCTCCGAGCAAATGATGGATGCCTATTCATCGGTCGGTATGCCGCTCGGCTACCCACATTGGTCTTTCGGCAAGCAATTTCTGACGGTTGAAAATCGATATAAACGTGGCCAAATGGGCTTGGCATATGAAATTGTGATCAACTCTAATCCATGCATCGCCTACTTAATGGAAGAGAATACCATGATGATGCAGGCACTAGTTATTGCCCATGCCGCCTACGGACATAATTCTTTTTTTAAGGGTAACTATCTGTTTAAAACCTGGACTAACGCCGATGCGATCGTTGATTATTTACTATTTGCCAAAAATTATATCGCAAAATGTGAAAATCGCTACGGCGTTTCTGAAGTAGAGGCGTGTCTCGATTCCTGTCATGCGTTAATGAACTATGGTGTCGATCGATATAAAAGGCCGCAAAAATTGTCGAACGTTGAAGAGCAGCTGCGCCAGAAAGAGCGGGAGCAGTATCTTCAATCCCAGGTCAATCATTTATGGAAAACACTTCCGGAAATAAACGCCAATAAAGAATCGGAACAAGAACCCCGTTTTCCCGAGGAACCTCAGGAAAATATCCTCTATTTTATCGAGAAAAACGCGCCGCTTATGGAGCCGTGGCAGCGCGAGATTGTCCGCATCGTGCGTAAGATCGGTCAATATTTTTATCCGCAACGGCAAACACAAGTCATGAACGAGGGCTGGGCGTGTTTTTGGCATTATACGATTCTTAATCAACTTTACGATGAAGGCTTTTTACCTGACGGATTTATGATTGAATTTTTGCAATCCCATACTAATGTTGTCACTCAACCTCCTTTTAATAGTCCCGCCTATACTGGGATTAATCCCTATACACTGGGATATTCCATGATGCAGGATATACGTAGAATTTGTGAACAACCGACCGACGAGGATAAAGCCTGGTTTCCAGAAATCGCTGGATCGGATTGGCTAACCACGCTTGATTTTGCCATGCGAAATTTCAAAGATGAAAGTTTTATCGCGCAATACCTGTCTCCAAAAGTGATTCGTGATTTAAAACTGTTTGCCGTTCTTGACGATGACAAAAAAAGCAAACTGGAAATTACCGCTATTCACGATGAATCTGGATATAAATATATCCGTCAGGCGCTGGTCGCGCAGTATAACCTCAGTTGGCAAGAACCCAATATTCAAATCTATGACGTTAATCTTCGCGGTGATCGTTCACTCACACTTCGTCATATACAAAACAATCGACAGCCTCTTGGCGAACATACCGACGAGGTGCTCAAACATTTGGCACGCTTATGGGGTTTTACGGTACGCCTGGAGACCGAATCCGAAAATGGCGAAGTTGAACTGACACATGAATGTAAGATCGATAGTTAGTGCAACACGACATATGCTAGAAATGGATTCCGGAACCTTGGGGACACTAGTACCCGTTAAGTTGTTAGTTGACCAGTGTCCCCGAAACGCAATTTTATTCTGCGTCAGGGCTTAGGAATTTGTTGACATAATGTTTATTTAGTTTTTTACGGTCTTTTTTGTTTCCCTTAAATGTTGCGGCGTCGCCAACAAAATTCAAAATCACATTTTTGCGCTTCTCATTCAGAGATTGCTTGTTTTGCTGGTGGGTATTTGCCTGACGATTGTTATTATTTTCACTATAGCCGTTGTGTCTACCTGAATTTTGATGAGTTGGGCGGTTATCATGTTGCTGGCGTCGATGATGATGGTGCTTAGTATGATATTGATAGTAATGCTCGTGACTAGTGCGATAGCGATTACGTCGATAATTAGTGGTGAACAGGTTACGGCACCTTTTACTCATATAACCTCGTGGCCGGCCATCACTTGCATAGGACCATGCACCTGTATGGATGTTGATAATATAATTTCCCTGCGGTAGATACCCGCATTTTCTGAATTCACTGCTAGTGATTTGTCTGTAGGTTAGCTTGTGGCCGTTGACGATTACGTAGTGATAACCCGATTCATGATCGCCCGATTCTGCAAATGCTGTAGAAGACATGCCGTACGTTAGTAGTAGCAAAGTAGTTGTTAAAATTACTTTATTCATTAGTAGTTCCTTTGAGTATTTCCTGAATTTAAATTTTCCAGTATATCCAGCGAATAAACTGCTCGCCCTCTTGGGGCATAAATTATATTTTTGCTGGGTCAATGCACAAATTATGGTTTGGTCTTTGGTTACTAACGTGAAGGATTTGATAACGGTTTTTGTTCTTACCTATAATTTAATCAAATTGTTGTACTTTAAAACATTTTTTTAGTTCATCTGCCATCCAATGTATAAACTGGTGTACACGTGCTGATAATAGCTTTCGGTGCGGATACACTATATTGACGGGTGTTGGTGGTGGTTCAAATGATTCAAGTACCAGTTTTAATTTGCCTTCGTTGACTAGCACCTGTACTTGATAGCAGTGGAACATTCCATAGCCGATGCCATCCGCGCAGGCGGCGACGGTTGCTGCGGCTTGGTTGCATTCGTAGCGGGTTTTGATGTTTACCTGAAGGGATTTTTTGTTTTGATAAAAATGCCAGTGGTTGCCAGGGTTTATTCCCAGTATGTCAATACAGCTGTGCTCGCTTAGTTCTTTTGGATGGGTGGCTGTGCCGTGTTTTTTCAGGTATTTTGGGCTGGCGCAAATAACGCGTCGGATATGGCCGATAGGCAGTGCTATTAGTGATGAGTCGCTGAGCTTTCCGAAGCGAATCGCGGCGTCAATGCCTTCTTCGATAAAATTTACATTGCGATCGGCGAGTAGGAAATCGATGTCGACTTGAGGATGTTGTTGTATAAATTTGACGATCAATGGGTTTACGTGCATTTGACCAAATAATGATGGCGCCGTTATAGTGAGCTGCCCTTTGGGTTCCTGATGTTGTGCACTGAGTTCTGTTTCGGCTTCTTCGATATCGGCCAGTATCTGCCGGCAGCGTTGCAAGTAATTTTTACCTTCGTCGGTCAAGGCGATGCTTCTGGTGGTTCTGCGCAGGAGTTTTACGTTGAGGGTTTCTTCTAATGTTGCCAGTATTCTCACTACCGTTGGCAGTGAAGATCCGATCGATTCAGCGGCACGGGTGAGGCTGCCAGTATCGACGATTTTGATAAAAACATTCATCGCATGCAGTTTGTCCATGTCCTTATATTACTCCACATTATGGAGTAGTGATATACATATATGGCTATTTATTTCATTCAGTTAAATTGTCAAACTATGTTCTTTATTGGTTTACTGAATTTATGGAGATTGTTGATGACAAATTTAAAATCTAACTCACAAACGGGGACACATTTTTCGGCGACTTATCTGGGCCGGCTGGATGATTTAAAGCAGTATACGTTTGCCACCGATGATGGTGCGCTTTCTATAGAAGGCAAGATTTTTCTAAACCCGATACTCGATCTTACCGGCGCTGAGATTTCGATAAACCGCTTAGGTGCTAATGATTCGATGCCGTTTTATCACAAGCACAAAGATAACGAAGAGGTTTATATTTTTATTGGTGGACGTGGTGAAATCCAGATTGATGGTGAGATTATTGAAGTCAGTGAGGGCACCGTTGTTCGCATTGCCCCTGATGCCGTGCGTAGCTGGCGTAATTGTTCCGACCAACCTTTGTTTTATATTGTTGTTCAGGTACCTGCCAACCAATACCAGGGCGATACCATTTCCGATGGGATTTTGGTCGACGGTGAGGTTAAGTGGTAGTACTGTAGATGGCATCTGGGTCAAGCTGCGGCAGGTTAAAACCTGCCGCAGACTATTTCTTTTTTGCGGCATTATATTTCCAGACGCCTTTTGATTTAACTATTTGGCCAAAAAGCTTATCTTTAAGTTGATTTTCTGTATCTGAGGTATAATAGAATTCCACCCGTCGACTGGATTTCCACTGGACCTCAAGCTCGGATGCCGGGGTGTTGGTGGGGAAATCAATATGGAATACACGTTTGATATTTTTTTTATTTATCTGGTAAATGCTAATATGATTATAGGCCGCTTGTTGGTTAAACGAGTGACTGGTCACGTGTTTACCGTCAGGTGAGTAGAATAGATTTTCCATTTCCAGTGAATATTTTTCTCCCGATTTTACGTTGATAAATTGATACTCTATCCCGTCTTCTCCGCTATTGGCTTCGACAATGAGATAACAGCCGAATTTGTCTGGCCCGAGAAAAGTATGGCTGGGACCGGAAGGTTCGTTGTCGTCAGGCGAAGAAAATGTTTGTATTTTATTATCAGTGCTTTTTATTGTCAGTAACGATCCATTGCGTATAACTTGTTTTGACAATCCCGTGATGGCTCGTTTTTCGATCCATTGCACGCAATTTTTTATCGTTTCCGGACACTCGCTATTCGCATGGTTTTTGAATTTTTCTTTAGCGGCGGGTAGACAGGCGAGAGCAATATTACTTCCCAGATAAATCAGGCAGTAGCCTAAAAATTTCGTTGATTGGATTATTTTTACCTGCATGTTGATATATTCTGGTCACCAGAAAGGGTTGCTTGGATTTACCACCTGAGAGTTTACCACTGTTTTTTTTGAGCAAATATGACGTAGTGCTATTTTTTATATTGCGACAATTTCTAGCCCTATTTGCATAATGTTTATGGTGGCGTAGTAGATACTGGGTTGTTATCGGGTTTTTAGGTCTAAATTGCAGTCAAATCGCTTGTTAGGCAACGCTAAACTCGCGATTAAGCGTGTGTTCATTTATTGGCAAGTAGAATATACTTGTTCTTGGCTAATTCAAGTGCAGTAACAATCAGGTACTATATTAAGTAGCTGTTTCAGAAATGTTGAACAGTTTGTTGGGTTTTGCCAACTTCTGCAAAATGGAACAGATAAAGAGGATATTATTATGTTAAAAGCTCGCAGAGTTTTTATGATCAGTTTACTATTATCCACCAGTTTTAGTGTCAATGCTGATCCGGTGAATAAAACCAATAATAAGCAAGCAAAACCGCTTAGCTTTAGTGAAATGATTAAGGCGACCGAAGAATTTACCAATTCGACCAATATTCGCATTCAATCGCAAAATCAATCGGGTCAGAGTCATACTGGTGCGGCGACAAACGCTACTAATAAAGGGCATCAACACGGGCATGGGCATGTGACAGAGCAACCAAAATCTCAGGACACGGTACCGGCAAGCGCTAAGGCCCCTGTTGCGATAACCAAAAATCCTACCAACGCACCGTTTCATCCTGAGTGTGTACGGACATTGATGACTGTTTCTGATCCCAACAAAAATATGCGCACTTGTACGTCGAAAAAGTCTTATTATGAGGCTAAAAATAGATCAAACTGGTACAAAATTGATTTGCCATCGGTGGCCAACAAAGCTTATTTTGAATATAAGGTTTTTGCCGATTACGATAATCGTAAGGTAATAGGTTATAAAATATTTAATGGCAAAGGGGCACCACAAACAGGTTTGGCTATGGTAAGGGACACCGCTTCAGAGCTGAAATATGTCAAACTGATCAATGAGGGTTATCGCTGCTATGGTGGCTTGAATATAGACAAGGTAGAAAATGGTAAGGTCTATTATACCGCTAACGTGACGCCAACGAAAATCTTGTTGATGGGTAAACAACAAATAGATAAACAGCAGTTAAAGGGTATGCTTGCAACCGGCGCTGGTGATTGTTACGGCCGGGCTCACTATGTCTTTGATATGAATAACAGAAGAACTAGTTTGATTAATGTTAGTCTTACACTGACGGGGAAAAATGCCAGTCGAATAAGTTCGTCAGGTAAATTGCAAGGTTGCTTTAACAAGGTTTATACGACTTCTGCAAAAAAATTCAATAATCGGTTAAACGCGTTGCAGTTGTCTAATTTTGCCAATGAGTTTGTTAGCAGTTGCAGTAATAACTATGCAAATTCTAGCAAAAATGCCAGTGGTAATTCGTCGGCTACCAAGTCAAATTCAGACATTACAGCGACGATCGATTTGCGTGATAAGGCTAAAACCGGAACAGACGGCAGTCGTCAAACTAATCGGAACGACCTTTCCCGTAATTCGCGATATGGTCGGCAGAGCGATAGCGGTTATGATTATGACGATCAACATCATAACAATTACTATGGTAATCATCATCATGGGGATTATGGCCATTATTACGGAGACAGCGATTATAACGACGGTCATGATGACCATCATACATTTTAGAAGCTGCGTTCCACGGAAAAGCGAGCGAGTATAGTCAGGGCTGATTTGTAATCACTGTCTGGCAGACATTCAAGTTTTGCCAGTGCCAGGTTTAATTCCATTTTGGCAATTTCCGTTGCATATTCCAGTGACTGGGTATCGTGAATGATTTTGCTTACCCGTTCGATTTGGTCGAGACCACCATTTTTGATTGCTGACCGGATAATCGCGGTTTGCTCTTCATCGCCTTTATGCATGGCATGAATCAAAGGTAATGTCGGTTTGCCTTCTGCAAGATCATCACCAATGTTTTTACCGATGTTTTCCGATGTGCCACTATAATCGAGAACGTCATCAATAATTTGAAAAGCAGATCCCAAGTGTTTACCAAAATCAAGCATATTTTCTTCAATGGTCGATTCGCTATTTGCCAATATGGCCCCTAGCTGGCAGCCCGCTTCAAATAATTTTGCGGTTTTACAATAGATAACATTCAAGTATTGCTGTTCAGTGGTATCCGGGTCCCGACAGCAAAGTAATTGCATGACTTCACCTTCGGCAATGGTATTGGTGGCATCGGATAAAATTTCCATTACTCGCATACTTTTGATCTTGACCATCATTTGAAACGAGCGTGAATAGAGAAAATCTCCGACCAGCACCGAGGCTTCATTACCCCAAATAGTATTGGCAGTGTCCTGGCCACGGCGAAGTTCTGACGCGTCAACAACGTCGTCGTGTAACAAGGTTGCCGTATGAATAAATTCGATAATAGCCGCCATGTCGATATGCTGTTTCCCTGCATAGCCGACTGCTTTTGCACACAGCAAAACCAGTAGTGGACGCAATCTTTTGCCGCCACTATTGATAATATAGTGGCCAACTTGACCAATGAGCAGAACGTCAGAGCTGAGAGATGATTTAATCAAATCATCAACCGCCTTAAAATCATCAGCGATCAGTGTTCTGATATATTCTAATCCATCACTTTTAGCTGGTTGTGTATTTAAAAGCATTTTTGCCAAATAATTTCCCGTTGAGATGCTAGTTTACCTAGGTTAGCGAGAGGAGGCCAGTATTCGTTGTTTATAATCTCGACCAAATTAGTTGGTATAGAACTGATATTTAAGAAATTTTAAGCCCTTCTAAATTTTAGTTATAGCGTTAACAGGGGGTATTACCAAAGTCGTGACTACAACATTATTATATAAGGTAGTCGCTGTTCAGGGTGTGAACGTGTTCAAAGTGCTCGGTATATATATTTAAAATACAATGGCTTATGTTCTCTTATTTTATACAGAGTCGTTATTGAGTCGATAATAAACCGGGCAGTTTCTAGGGTTAAAAGACCTGGATGGCGATTTGTATCGACTACAGAGCTTAATTCTTGCTTAACAAGCATTATTCTGCCGGTTCTAGCGTTGACGTAACAGCAAATAGCGGCTAAAATTCGCGATCTTTCAGCCCATTACAGTGGGCATTGCACAGTATTGGAGAAAATTATGTACGCAGTCATTAAAACTGGCGGCAAACAGTACCGGGTCACTCAAGGCGATGTTATTAAAGTAGAGAAGCTGAACGTCGACGAAGGTGCCACAGTTGAGCTCGGTGACGTCATAATGGTTGCTGATGGGGACGATATCAAAGTCGGTATGCCTTTTGTAAAAGGCAGTATCGTAAAAGCAGAAATTGTTTCTCATGGTCGACATGGAAAAATCGAAATTATTAAATTCAAGCGGCGTAAGCACCATGATAAGCAAATGGGGCATCGTCAATATTATACTGAAATAGAAATAAAAGAGATTACCGGGGAAGGTGGCGCCAAACTCAAGACCGCACCTGAGCCAAGACCAGAATCAAAGGCGGCAAAAGCAGCAGCCAAGCCGGCAAAAAAATCAAGCGGTGAAGAATCTGCACCGAAAAAAGTTGCAGCAAAAAAGGCGACTGCGAAGAAAGCCAACACTAAAAAAACGGCGACCAAGAAAGCAACGGCGAAAAAAACCGCTGTCAAGAAAACGACTACAAAAAAGGCAAGTACGAAGAAATCGACTGCCAAAAAGAAAAAGACTTAGCAACTAGAATTAATTGACAAGCATTTAATGATCTAGATCAACAGGAGCGGCAACAATGGCACATAAGAAAGCAGGCGGTAGTACCAGAAATGGACGTGACTCGGAGTCAAAACGTTTAGGTGTAAAGTGTTTTGGTGGAGAGCAGGTCAAGGCAGGTAATATCATTATTCGTCAACGGGGCACACGCGTGCATGCCGGAGAGAATGTAGGTTGTGGCCGCGACCATACCTTGTTTGCTAAAGCAAACGGCAAGGTTGTTTTTGAGGTCAAGGGTCCGAAAAAAAGAAAATATGTAAGGGTAGAAGCAGCCTGATCCGGACACACGAAACGGCTAACAAAAACCCTGGGCATAACGTTCAGGGTTTTTTTTTAGTCAAAAGTATCTCGGAACCCTAGACATGAAATTTATTGACGAAGCAAGAATTAAAGTGGCCGCCGGAAAGGGTGGAAATGGTTGTGTCAGCTTTCGCCGTGAAAGATATATACCCAAGGGTGGCCCGGACGGTGGTGATGGCGGTGACGGTGGGAGCGTGTACTTAATTGCTGATGAACAGGTCAATACGTTGGTGGATTTTCGCTATCAACGTTCCTATCGTGCTGATAATGGACAGGGGGGTATGGGTTCCAACCGCACTGGTAAGGGGGCGGAGGATCTTTTTGTAAAAGTGCCGGTCGGCACTTTGGTTTCTGATGCGGATACGCTGGAGATTATTGGTGATTTGACTCGGTCTGGGCAGACGTTGTTGGTCGCCCGGGGAGGATTTCACGGGCTGGGTAATCTTCGTTACAAATCGAGCACCAATCGAACACCACGCCAATCAAGCAATGGGTCGTCCGGTGAAACGCGATCGTTAAATCTGGAATTAAAGCTACTCGCGGATGTTGGTTTACTGGGTTTACCCAATGCCGGGAAATCGACCCTGATTCGATCGGTGTCAGCGGCAAGACCGAAAGTGGCGAACTATCCCTTTACAACACTCTACCCGAGTCTTGGTGTGGTGAGTGTGTCGCCACATAAGAGTTTTGTTATTGCCGATATACCCGGATTGATCGAAGGGGCTGCCGAAGGTGCCGGGTTAGGGATACGCTTTTTAAAACACCTCAGTCGAACCAGTTTGCTGTTGCATATTATCGATATTTTACCCATGGATAATGAGGACCCGATAACCGGTGTTCGTCAAATTGAAAAAGAACTGGAAAAGTTCAGTGAGGCACTTGCCGTGAGACCGCGGTGGCTGGTGCTTAATAAAACCGATTTGCTCGATGATTCGCAAGTCGAAGAGGTTGCGACGCATATAATTTCTGAGCTGGATTGGCAAGGCCCGGTGTATCGGGTATCGGCGATATCGGGTGATGGTACCAAACAGTTATGTCATGATATTATGAATTATATGGTCGAACAGGTTGCAGTACGCAAAGATGCTGACAATGAAAAACAATCAGAACAACAATAAAAAATGCTGGGTCATCAAGATTGGCAGCTCGCAAGTTACGGATGCAAACCAGGGTTTAAATCGTGAAGCGATCGCCCGTTGGAGTGAGCAGTTTGCCCAGTTAAAAAAACGCGGCATCAACCTGGTGTTGGTATCGTCCGGTGCTGTCGCCGAGGGTATGTCACGATTGGGTTGGAAGCGGCGTCCGCACGCATTGCAAGAATTACAGGCCGCAGCCGCCGTGGGTCAAATGGGTCTGATACAGGCATACGAATCCAGTTTGCAACGTTTTAATATTCATACAGCGCAGATTCTCTTGACTCACGAGGACATTAAAAACCGCCAGCACTATCTAAATGCTAAGCATACTTTAAAGACTTTGATTAAGCTGGGTGTGATTCCGGTCATCAATGAAAATGATACCATTACCACCGATGAAATCCGTTTTGGTGACAACGACAATTTGGCAGCGATGGTCGCCAATCTAGTAGAAGCCGATCGCCTAGTGATTTTAACCGATCAAGCCGGATTGTTTTCCAATGATCCGCGTAAAGATAAAGATGCGGTTTTGATCGCCCAGGCAAAGGCCAGTGATCCAACGCTGGACAAGATCGCTGGTGGTGCGGCAACCAATATTGGCTCAGGTGGTATGAAAACCAAGATTGAAGCGGCGAGACGCGCCGCACGTTCCGGTACAGTTACCTCGATAGTCGATGGCAGCGAAAAACTGGTATTGATGCGGTTGGCCATTGGCGAGAGCATTGGCACCGTATTGACCGCAGATAGCGAACCGATGGCCGCCCGAAAACAGTGGTTGGCAGGGCAGTTACAAATACGCGGTAAACTGGTGCTCGATACTGGCGCAGTTGCCGTCCTGACGCAGCAGGGCAAAAGTCTATTGCCAGTCGGTGTCACCGAAGTACAGGGTAATTTTAAACGCGGCGACCTGGTTGCCTGTGTTGATAAAAACGGTCATGAAGTTGCTCGCGGCCTGGTTAATTACGATGCCGTTGAAGCCAATAAGATAAAAGGTTTCGCCAGCTCAGAAATTGAAGACAAGCTTGGGTATGTTGACGGGCCAGAATTAATTCATCGGGATGATTTGGTTGTTACCTAGTCGTCGGCCCTATTAATTTTTTCACGTAGCCCGGACTTCGCGCAGCGAACGCCGGGAAAAAATGGCGATCTCACCGCTGGCGCAAAGCCCATATAGCCCGTCACAAGATTTTTTTGGGTGGTAACACTCAAAAAAATCTTGTGACGGGCTATCAAGGGGCGTTGCTGAATAGAATGAGAATTAAACAGAATCACTTTTGTTTCCCGGCGTTCGCTGCGCGAAGTCCGGGCTACTTGATCTACATGCTTTTGATACGTGAATTTAGCCGGCTTTTTTGCCGCGCTGCCTTATTCATATGAATGAGGCCTTTTCTTGCCATGCGGTCAAGAATCGGTGATGCCTGTTTATACGCGGATTGCGCTGCATCCTTATCTCCACTATCAATCGCGGCGATAGTTCTTTTGATATAGGTTCGCATCATGGATCGAGCGCTGGCGTTACGCTGGCGGCTTTTCTCTCCCTGACGGGCGCGTTTTTTTGATTGTGCTAAGTTAGCCAAACCGGTTGCTCCTTAAAGTATCAATCTTTGAAAAAGAGCGGTACTATGCTCAATTATTAGTCTGATGTCAAGCGATTCCTGCTTTGTCTATGGTGAATAAAGTCTCAGAAGCCGTTGTAATGATGAGTAAAATACGTCAATTTGTAGCCAGTCGAATTGGCAGATTCCATCCATAGTTCACTGAATTTGCGTTATAATTTGAGCACCAATAATGAACTGAATAATGAATAAAAATAATCATGTCACTAAAGATATTTAAATCCACAGCAATTGTTTCAGTAATGACTTTTCTGTCACGAATACTTGGATTGGTGCGCGATGTGGTGGTCGCTAAAATATTTGGTGCCGGCGCCGGTACCGATGTGTTTCTTGTCGCCTTTAAAATTCCAAATTTTTTCCGACGCTTGACGGCAGAGGCGTCCTTTGCCTACGCTTTTGTTCCCGTTTTAACCGAGTATAAGTCCAAGCACGATCATGCTGCCGTCCAGGAACTGGTCGATAAGGTCGCGGGTGCCATGGCTGCGGTGTTATTTTTGATGACCCTGGTTGGGGTAATCGCGGCACCGGCATTAATCGGATTGTTTGCACCGGCCTGGATTACCCAGCCGGCAAAATTTGAACTGGGTTCAGCGATGCTGATACTTACCTTTCCCTATTTGATTTTTATTTCTTTAACGGCGTTGGCCGGGGGTATTTTAAATACCTATAACAAGTTTGCCATTCCAGCGTTTACGCCGGTTTTACTCAACATTAGCCTGATTAGTTGTGCGTTATTGCTAACGCCTATGATGGAACGTCCGGCGATGTCTTTAGCGATTGGTGTGTTTATCGCTGGCATTGCCCAATTGTTGTTCCAGATACCTTACCTGATTAAAATAAATCTTTTACCTAAGCCAAAATGGAGGGGCAGGCGTCAAGGTAAATTAAAAAGCTTGTTACGGGCCTCGGCACAGTGTTTTGTTGTTATCGCAGAATTAAAAAAAACGCGTAAAGAGTGTTCTATGGCCGATCGCGAGTCGGCGATGACTGCGTGTGACAATCGAGTTGCAGGCGCTTTAACCAGTATTTTATTTCTGATCACCTGTGTTTCAATACTGGTTTTACCGGTGGTCTTTACAGTAATGGGTAAGGACTGGTATCTGCCAGGACATGCGCACTATCATTACTGGTTTAGTCCGGGGGATGCTTTTAACTGGATAAAAATAGGGCTGGTGGTTAACTTCCCTTTTGTATTGCTGATGTTGTTTGCGTTGATGGTGGCTGTTTCAACGCGCCGTTTTAAACGAATTTTTTGGGCGACCGTATTTCCGGCGTTGCTTTTTACCTTGTTAATAACCTATGTTGTTTGGCTCGCTCATCAAGTGCCAAATTCAGTGTGGATCACGGCAACCGGCGCGATCGGGTTTGGTTTGATTGTCGTGGGAATCCAAGTGCCGTTTTTGATGCGAGCGAAGGTACTTCCACAGCCACAACATGAAGGCTTAAAACGGATATTTACGTTGATGGTGCCCACCTTGTTTAGTTCGTCGGCCATGCAAATTAGCTTGCTGATTGATACCTGGCTGGCATCGGCGTTGATTACCGGTAGTGTCAGTTGGCTCTATTTTTCCGACCGACTGGTCGAATTTCCATTGGGCGTATTCGGCATCGCTATTGGTACTGTTATTTTACCGGCGCTTTCCAGGAGCCATGCGCAAGGGTCGCATAATACTTTTCAGCAAACACTGGATTGGGGTATACGTTGGGTGATATTAATTGGGGTGCCATCAACCGTCGGCTTGTTTGTACTCGCTGGTCCCCTGATCATCACTATCTTTTTTCGTGGCGAATTTACTGCCGAGCACGCCAAAATGACCAGCTGGGCGCTGATGGCCTACAGTATTGGTTTGATGGGTTTTATACTGGTCAAGGTCTTGTCACCCGGATTCTATTCGCGGCAAGATTCAAAAACGCCAATGAAAATCGCGTTTGTGGCGCTGGGGCTAAAGGTATTTATGAGCCTGTTGTTTTTATTTTTGATCATCACGTTAATCGAACTTCGTTTTGCACATCTGGGTTTGGCATTGTCGACAGCCCTGGGCGCGACTGTTAACGCTGCGCTTTTATATTGGGTGTTACGCAAACGTAAGCTTTACCATTTCAGTCGGTCGGCATTAATGGATGCGTTGCGTATTATTTTATCAGCACTGCTAATGGGTGCATTTATCTACTGGATGTCACCGAATAATGATGCCTGGCTAGAAATGAAGCTGATGTCACGTGTCCTGCAATTAAGTTTTCTGGTGGGTTCGGCAATGGCGTTGTTTCTGGCGATTACGCTCGCGCTGGGTGTAAAACCCTGGCGCTGGAAATCTGGAGTATCCTAAGCATTTTTCAATAGTTTTGAAAATAGTGAGTGAATGTCCTGTTGATTTAACAGGGACTCTTTACAATGATAGTCGTATCTCTTAATTCAGGTATAATAACTTGTATAAGCTACTCACCAAGGCCAGATTGCTATGCGCTTGATTCGTGGATTGGGCAAACTAAAACAGGATCGACAGCAGGATCTTTCCGGCTCAGTGGTGACGATCGGAAATTTTGACGGGGTTCACCTCGGGCATCAGGCGGTTCTAGGCCAATTGGCAGAGAAAGCGGCGGAACTGAATTTACCGGCGGTTGTCATTGTATTTGAACCGCAGCCAGCAGAATATTTTGCGGCCGATACGGCACCGGCCCGGTTAACAAAATTTCGGGAAAAATTGATCGCGCTAAGACGTTTTGCCGTCGACTATTTGTTGTGTTTACGTTTTAATAAAACCATGGCTGACTGGTCACCCGATGAGTTTATACAGCGCGTGCTGATAAACAACTTAAACACCAAATATCTGGTGATCGGTGATGATTTTAAATTTGGCAAACAACGGCAGGGTGATTTTGATACGCTGGTGCGCGCGGGTGAGCAACAGGGTTTTCAGGTCGTCAATATGCACACTTTTGATATTGAGGGTGAGCGCGTCAGCAGTACCCGAATACGTTCGGCACTGGCTCGCGGTGATTTGGCCGAAGCGGAAAAATTACTCGGTAGAAACTACCGATTGAGTGGCCGGGTGGCACACGGAGATAAACGCGGTCGGACGATCGGTTTTCCGACGGCAAATATTTTTTTACATCGACAAAAATGCCCATTGTCAGGTGTATATGCTATTGAGATGTATGGACTCGACCAAGAGCCCTTGCCCGGTGTTGCCAATATTGGTACCCGACCAACCGTCGATGGGACGCGGGTACTTTTGGAGGCTTATTTATTCGATTTTGATCAGGACATTTATGGTCGACACGTCCAGGTTGAGTTTATAAAAAAGCTCAGGGACGAAAAACGGTTTGAGTCGTTTGACGAATTAAAGCAACAAATACGAATGGATGTGGACAAAGCGCGAGCTTGTTTTAGTTAACATGGTTTACCGGCAAGTCCTCAGTTTGACTAATTTTATTAACAGTGACGACAATAAGGGGTTACGGTGGCGGATTATAAAAACACGCTAAATTTACCGAAAACAAAATTTCCGATGAAAGCTAATCTGGTTCAAAAGGAACCAATGATGCTCAAAGAGTGGGAGAAGATGGATTTGTATGGGCAGTTATGCAAAGCGGGCTCTGGCAAAGAGCAGTTTATTTTGCACGATGGTCCTCCCTATGCCAATGGTGAAATTCACATAGGCCATGCCGTTAATAAAATTTTAAAAGATATTATTGTTAAATCCAAGCGCTTGAGTGGTTATGATGCGCCCTATGTACCGGGTTGGGATTGCCATGGTTTACCGATCGAAACACAGGTCGAAAAAACCGAAGGCCGGGTCGGTAAAAAATTGAATGCCCAGGAGTTTCGCAAGGCTTGCCGTAAATATGCCGGTAAACAGGTGAATAAACAACGTAAGGATTTTATTCGTCTTGGTATATTGGGCGAATGGGATAACCCCTACTTGACACTGGATTACAAATTTGAAGCGGATATTGTGCGTTCGTTTGGAAAGATCGTCGACAATGGCCATGTGCAAAAGGGTTTTAAGCCGGTTTACTGGTGTACCGACTGTCGTTCTTCGCTGGCGGAGGCGGAAGTTGAATATGCACCACGGACATCGCCTGCGATCGATGTGCGTTTTAAAGTGCTGGATCAACAGGCGTTAATCAGTCGTTGTCATCATGTGGAAGGCAAATCAGGCATCGGTGATATATCGGTTATCATCTGGACCACCACCCCTTGGACGTTGCCGGCCAATCAGGCGGTCGCCATTAATGCTGAGTTTGAATATGCGGTTGTCCAGGTAATGAGTTACCGAGGCAAAGAACGTTATGTCGTCGCCGAAGACATGCTAAAGGATGTGATGGGTCGTTATGATATCGATGATTATCGTGTTGTGGCTTATTGCCGAGGCGATGCGCTTGAAGGAATCAAACTTAAACATCCTTTTTACGATCGTGAGGTTCCGCTCATACTGGGTGAACATGTTACCCTCGAAGCTGGTACTGGTGCTGTCCATACTGCACCGGGACATGGGCAGGAAGATTATGTAGTCGGCAGTCGTTATAACTTGCGGGTGGAAAACCCGGTAGGTGGCGATGGATGTTTTCTCGATGATACCGAGATATTCGCCGGACAACATGTCTTTGCGGCCAATGACAGTGTTATCGAAACGCTAAAAGCCAAGGGTACCCTGGTGCATCACGAGGCGATTAACCATAGTTATCCCCATTGTTGGCGACACAAGCAAACCCCCATCATTTTCCGGGCAACACCGCAATGGTTTATCAGTATGCAGGTTAATGGCTTGCAGCAAATGGCGATTGATGAGATTAAAAAAGTGGAGTGGTTCCCGGCATGGGGACAAGAGCGTATGCATACTATGGTTGATAGCCGGCCCGATTGGTGTGTGTCGCGGCAACGCACCTGGGGGGTGCCGATTACCTTATTTGTGCATAAAAAAACCGGTGAACT
>QILK01000101.1 GCA_003233345.1 Gammaproteobacteria bacterium
GGAGACCGACAGGAATTTTGTGAAGAAAAATTAAGAACGGGCGTACAACGGGCGTTGGAAAAAAGGCCGGTAAGCACTGAAAACATCGATCAGCTGATACATCACATTTTGCATAAGCTGCGTACGCAAGGTGAACGTGAAGTGTCGTCTCGGGATATTGGCGAGCTGGTGATGGATGAGTTACGTGTGCTTGATCAGGTTGCCTATGTACGTTTTGCATCGGTATACAGAAGTTTTGAAGATGTTCATGCTTTTCGTGAAGAAATTGAAAAGCTTGAACAGGAACCGAGCCCGGAATTGAAAAAACATCAATTGTCATTTTTACCGCCTGAAGGCAGCGGTAAGAAAAAGGATAAGTAGCTTTAAAATAATAGAAATTGTAAAAATAGATATAAGTTGGGACACTAATAGAAATGAATGATATTGATTATATGACACTGGCGCTACAGTTGGCACAAAAAGGTCAATACACTTGTCGGCCAAATCCCTGTGTCGGTTGCTTGATTGTCCGTGATGATAAAATAATTGCTGAGGGTTGGCATCAAAAAGCCGGTGAAGACCATGCAGAAATTGTTGCGCTAAAACTCGCTGGCGAGAAAGCTAAAGAGGCGACGGTCTATGTGACATTGGAGCCCTGTAGTCATCAGGGCAAGACTGGCCCCTGTGTAGAGGCATTAATTTCAGCGGGTGTTAAAACCGTAGTCGTCGCCATGGAAGATCCAAATCCCAATGTATGCGGTCAAGGTATTGAAGCTTTAAAAAAAGCCGGTATCGAAATTCGTCAAGCGGTGTTGGCGGATCAGGCCAAGGCGCTTAATAAAGGGTATATTATGCGTATGGAAAATCAGCGGCCATTTGTTCGCTGTAAACTGGCAATGAGCCTGGATGGTCGTACGGCCATGGCCTCTGGCGAAAGTCATTGGATAACCAGCGCGCCAGCGCGCCAGGATGTCCAACGTTTACGGGCTAAAAGTTCGGCTATTTTAAGCGGTATCGGCACCGTACTGACGGATAATCCCAGACTCACAGTGCGACTGGATGAAATAGTTGCTAACGATAAATTTGAGCAACCGATTAGAATTATTCTCGATCCGCATTTAAGCACTCCGGCAAACGCAGCGATTTTTTCTGAACCGGGTAAGACCGTTATCGTTACCACCAGTGATGATTCAGAGGTGGTCAATGAGCTGTCTGCAGCAGGCGCGGAAATTCTTTGCCAAGAGGGACATTCAAATACGATCGATCTAAGCGAATTATTACATTACCTGGCTGAGCTGGAAATCAATGATGTGATGATGGAAACCGGAGCCACGCTAAGCGGCGCTATGTTACAAGCCGGGCTAATCGATGAATTAATAATATATATGGCGCCACACTTGATGGGAAACAAAGCCAGAGGCTTGTTTAACCTGCCGTGGCTCGATGCCATGAAAGACAGAGTTAATGTAAACATAAGTGATATTCGTGCGGTGGGCAGCGATTGGCGAATTGAAGCACAAATTACCCAACATTGAATATATCGATTATTCAGAAAAGTAGTATTCTATCCAAGTAGTTTTATTCATCGTATCCCGTAGCCTGGCGACGGGTATACGCACTGGCTCGTCTTTGGACTATCCGGATTATAAATATGTTCACAGGAATTATTCAATCAGTAGGTGCTATTTCTGAATCGACTAAAACCGGGTCGGATCGGCGTTTGGGTATCAATACCGGCAAGCTGGAAATGGCCAATGTCAATCCCGGTGACAGTATTGCTGTCAATGGCGTCTGCCTGACCGCGATTGAAATCGAATCCGATAAATTTTTTGCCGATGTGTCGACAGAAACATTGCAGTGTACCAGTCTCGGTTTATTAAGTGTTGGTGCCGCTGTTAATTTAGAAAAGGCCCTGACATTGGCGACGCCATTGGGCGGGCATCTGGTCAGCGGTCATGTCGACGGTTTGGGAACAGTCCTCTCACGCCAGGACAGTGGCCGGTCGACAGTTTTTGCTATTCAGGCGCCGGATGAATTGGCAAAATATATTGCCATAAAAGGGTCAATCTGCGTCGATGGTATCAGCCTGACCGTTAATGCGGTTAACGGCAATGAATTTGAGTTAACGATAGTACCACATACGTTAAAAGAAACGATTATGGATGCTTATCAGCCGGGTAAACGAGTCAATCTGGAAGTCGATATGATTGCCAGATATCTCGAGCGTTTGCATCAGGGTGCTGCTGCTGCAAAGCCTGCCAGTGAATTAAAAAACGCAACAATTTCGGCAGCGTTGCTTAAAAAGCATGGCTTTATCGACTAATTTTAAATTATTAAAATACGGGACCAACCGTGAATACCATTGAAGAAATAATCGAAGATATAAAAAACGGAAAAATGGTCATCATAATGGATGACGAAGATCGTGAGAATGAGGGCGACTTGATAATGGCGGCGGCGCAAGTCAGTGCTGACGATATTAATTTTATGGCGCGCTATGGACGAGGGCTTATTTGCCTGACATTAACTGATCAACGCTGTAAGCAACTGAACTTGCCATTGATGGTTAACGTCAATACTGATCAACATGGTACCGCATTTACGCTTTCGATTGAGGCGGCCACCGGGGTAACGACAGGTATTTCGGCGCACGATAGGGCGGTGACCGTTCAGGCGGCAGTCGCGGCTAATGCCAAACCGGGTGACCTGGTGCAACCGGGGCATATATTTCCACTCATGGCCAAGCCGGGCGGTGTCTTGAATCGTGCCGGTCATACCGAAGCTGGCTGTGATCTGGCAAAACTCGCTGGACTGGAGCCGTCAGCGGTGATTGTTGAAATACTCAATGAAGACGGCACCATGGCACGGCGACCGGATTTGGAAAAATTTGCCCAACAGCATCAATTAAAAATTGGCACCATTGCTGACCTGATCCGTTTCAAGGTCGAAAACGAAACGACGATAGAGCAGGTGACCGAATGTGAGTTGAATACGGAGTTTGGGGTTTTTCGTCTGGTCACGTTTTTGGATACTATCGACAACGAATTACATTTTGCGCTGGTCAAGGGAAAAATTGATCCGCAGCAGCCAGTGTTGGTTCGCGTACACTTGCAAAATACCTTATGCGACATTCTGAGTGCAAAACGCAGTGATTGTGGTATGCCCATAAGACATGCGATGAAAATGATTGGCGAATCAGAATCCGGTGTGCTGGTCTTGCTTAGAAAGAAAGAAGAGAAACGTGAATTGATCACAAAAATATGTAATTATCATATAGAATCAAGGGATAAGAAAGAAGTCATCAAAGGCCAGCAAACTGAAATCAGGACATTGGGTGCCGGGTCGCAAATATTGAGTGACCTGGGCGTGCAAAAAATGCGGGTATTAAGCGCGCCAAAGGTGATGCATGGTCTGGCGGGATTTAACTTAGAAGTGGTAGAATATGTTGAATGTGATTTTGAATAGCTTATTTCTTATTTATAAAACGGTAGAAAAACATGGCGGATATTAAGATAATTGAAGGCAACCTGATTGCGCGTGATGCCACCATTGGGCTTATCGTGACCCGATTTAATAGTTTTATTACCGAGAGATTGCTTGAAGGGGCTGTTGATACTTTTAAACGACATGGCCTTGATGAATCATCGTTGAATATCATCCGTGTGCCTGGTGCATTCGAGATGCCGCTAGTGGCACAAAAAGCCGCTGCTTCAAAAAAATATGATGCGTTGGTCGCGCTGGGGGCGGTTATTCGCGGTGGAACACCCCATTTTGAATATGTCGCCGGTGAGTGTACAAAAGGACTCGCACAGGTATCGATGGAATTTTCTATACCGGTTGCGTTTGGTGTTTTAACGGTAGACAATATTGAGCAGGCAATCGAACGGGCAGGAACAAAAGCAGGTAACAAGGGCGCTGAAGCGGCGCTGAGTGCACTGGAAACCTTAAACCTGTTACGCCAACTCGACTGATAAAAAGTAAACACTATGGATACCAAAGCACTTAATGCGCGCAAACGTGCCCGTAGACTGGCGATGCAGGCAATATACCAGTGGCAATTGTCAGCGTCGGAACTATCTGAAATTGAAAAACAATTTCAGGAGCAGGAAGATTATAATAAAGTCGATAAAAAGTATTTCTCTGAATTGATCCAGAATATTGTCAAAAATAATCGCGAATTGACTGAATTACTTGCGTCACAAGCAGATCGACCCGTCAAAGATATCGATCCGGTCGAACGATCAATATTGTATATTGCTCTTTATGAACTAAAACATCGAAAGGATATCCCCTTTAAGGCTGTGTTAAATGAGGCAGTCAATTTAACCAAAAAATTTGGGGCACTGGAAGGTTATAAGTATGTAAACGGTATTCTTGATAAGGCTGCAAAAAAACTAAGGGCCATCGAAATCAAGTAGCGAAAATAAAGCAAGGTAAATTCTGAATGCTTTCTAAAAGACTCATTGATGAATTTAGTGCGCAAGGATTACTTGATGATCAAGGTATCAATAGGGTCGATCCAGACTCTTTAAATTCAGGCTTGTTAACAGTCCCGGCAAATAATCGTTTAGTGATTACGACCGATACCTTGCTAGAGGGAACCCATTTTACCACCGGCACGTTACCTTATGCGCTAGGGTATAAATCACTCGCGGTCAATTTAAGCGACCTGGCGGCGATGGGCGCAATGCCAATAGCGATCTCATTGGTATTATCCTGCCCGCCGGATGCTGCAAACTGGATACCGGGATTTGTAAAAGGTTGGCAGTCACTAGCGTGTTTATATAATATTACTTACAGTAATCTCCAGGCCTGTGAGGGCGATACGGTAATAACAGTTTATGCCTACGGCATCGTCCCGGTGGATAAAAAGCCGCTATTGAGAAGTGGTGCCGTTAACGGGGATCTGGTGTATGTCAGTGGTTATCTCGGCGATGCTGCCTGTGCGCTAAATTGCTTAATGTTGGAAAATTCACAGGCGATCACTCAGAAACAAATGAATCGTGTGGCCGAAATTAGAGATAAAAGTAGCGATCTTAACTATCTTATTGATCAACTAGAGTTCCCGATGCCCCGGCTAGCATTGGGCCAAAGTCTGCTCTCCTTGGCGAGTGCCTGTGTTGATGTTTCGGATGGACTGCTGGCCGATCTAGGGCATATTTGTAAAAAAAGCGAGGTAGGTGCGACCATCAATTTGGAGGATATACCCTATAGTGATGCCATGTTACGTGTAGCCGATGTGGAAGAGCGTCGATGTTGTGCTTTAACCGGTGGCGATGACTATGAATTGTGTTTTACGGTTTCACGCAAATATTCACACCACATAGCTTCCTATGCAAAAAAACTAAACTTGCCAATAAAAAAAATTGGTTTTATAACCGACGTGTCTGATATAACGTCCAGTATAACGGTGTTGGATGAAAATAATAACCAATGGAAAAGCCAGAATCATGGTTATGAGCATTTTAATACATGAGTTATAAACGTAATCGTTTACCAACCGGTTATTGGAAAAATCCGGTTAACTTTATCGCTTGCGGATTCGGTACCGGGGCGTCTCCTTATGCGCCTGGAACGATCGGAACCCTGATAGGCGTTTTAATCTATCTATTAATATTCTCTTTCAACATTTATGTTTACATTGCTTTACTTGTGGTTTTTACACTGGCAGGTATTTGGATTTGCGGCTACGCTGCAAATAATTTTGGCGTACATGACCATGGCGGTATCGTTTGGGATGAGGTAGTAGGGTATTTAATCGGCATGATTGCCATCCCCTTTGAGTGGTGGTGGGTCATTACAGGATTCTTTATATTCCGGTTCTTTGATATAATTAAACCTTATCCTATTCAAATGATCGATAAAAAAGTCCATGGCGGATTGGGGATAATGCTAGATGATGTGTTGGCAGGTATTTACACACTGATTTGTATGCATTTATTGTTGTGGTTAGTTCAGTGAAACATAAATATCTTGAGCGTTAAGAACGCGTAAGGGGCGAAAAATGAAAACGTTGATCGGGTTATTGGCATTGATTGTAAGTATCAATTTTGCCAATGCGGGGGAAGTCGATGTTCAGTTTGTCGAATTGCATAAATCAGGTGGTGTCTGGTATTTTTCAGTCACACTTAAACACGACGATAGCGGTTGGCGACATTATGCCAATGCATGGCGCATCGTTGATAGCAGCGGCAAAATACTGGGAACGCGAAAACTGTTGCATCCACATGTAAACGAACAGCCGTTCACGCGTACGCTCGGCGAGGTTAAGATTCCGAAAAATACAAAAATAATATTTGTCGAAGCCAGTGATTTACTGCACGGGTGGAGCAAACGTCGCGTGCAAATTGATTTATCAATAAAGAAAGGTAGAAGCTACAAAATAAAATAAGTGTTATTGAGCCCTTTATTGAGCCATGACTTTTAAGTTATGTACTGTACAAAGATCGCCAATTTTAACCGGTTTATTTTTATCATTGTTGAGATGACTGACCAGGATAAATCTTAGGCGATCCGGTAACTCTGCCATACCAATAATAAACTGGTGTTTTTGATATCTGCGTGAATATAAATGTTTAGACATTTTGACAGATTGAAAATACTTGCTCATTTTACTAAAGTCAAAATGCTGTTTCTCGACATCGGCTTTTAAGCAAACCAGTTGATAGGTAATTTGCTTGTCCGGTTTATAAGTTGCCAGCTTTTTTAAAATAGCAGTCGTTTTGTTATTGCTTGTTAGTGCCACGTCCGTTGTCGGATTGCCTGAGTCGCATCCGGCTAAGAAAATCAAAGCAAAAACTAACGCCCGTTTCATTAGGTTATGATTGTGAGGCCTGGCTTGATTTCGATTTGTCGTGTGCTATTAGCGCATAGGCGGAATGGTTGTGAATCGACTCGAAGTTTTCTGATTCAATCGTATATGCCTGTACCCGGGAATCGTCGTTCAAACGAGCGGCGACATCGCGAACCATATCTTCGACAAATTTAGGATTGTCATAGGCTTTTTCAGTGACGTATTTTTCGTCGGGTCGTTTTAATAATCCGTATAGTTCGCACGAAGCTTCTTCTTCGACCATGTCTATTAGCTCTTCGATCCATATAAACCCGTCGACGGTGACATTAACGGTGACATGGGAACGTTGATTGTGGGCACCATAATCGGAAATCTTTTTTGAACACGGACACAGACTGGTGACCGGAACAATTACTTTAATATTGGTTTTTACCTTGCCCTTGATAATTTCGCCGATCAACGTGACATTATAATTTAGTAAGCTGCTAACGCCAGAGACGGGCGCTTTTTTATTAACAAAATAGGGGAAGCTCATTTCAATATGACCTGAGTCGGATTCGAGCCTATCGGTCATTTCATTTAGCATTTCCTTGAACGACTGTGTGGTAATCTCACGTTCATGAAGATTGAGTATCTCCACAAATCGGGACATGTGTGTTCCTTTGAAATTATGTGGCAGGTTAACATACATGTTGAATTGGGCAATGGTCGATTGTTCGCCACCACTACGGTCTTTTACGCAAACCGGATGTTGTACATCCTTAATGCCAACTTTATCAATGGCAATTTGGCGTGTATCTGGCGTATTTTGCACATCTGCTATTGCTTGAATTTTTTTATTCATCAACTCATTTGGGCCATTCATTTCTATCATTCCTCGGCATATTTGACGCATGCCCGATCTGTTTCCCATAATATGACAGCACTTACTGTAATGGTGTTTGTATTTAATCTATCCGACAATTGCTGATAAAAATATGCTGCAATATTTTCGGCAGTCGGATTGATTTTATCAAACGGTTTAATCTCATTGAGATACCGATGATCCAACTCTTTGGCCACCAATTTTGTGGCTTTTTTTATTTCTTTAAAATCTAACCCCATGCCCACGTTATTAAGTTCGCGAGCAATCATTTCCACCTCTAGTTTCCAGTTATGGCCATGCATACGGCTGCAATCACCTGGGTAATCCCGTAAGGTATGTGCGGCGGCGAAATCAGTACATATTTTAAGTGTATATTTTGCAGACATAATAACTGACTAAAAAACTAAGATATTACTTTAGACAGAGTTCGAACACAATTTTTTTCCATATATTTTTCAATTGATGTTTTAATGCCCGTCTCATCT
The DNA here is from genome assembly GCA_003233345.1 of Gammaproteobacteria bacterium. Classification (GTDB taxonomy): domain Bacteria; phylum Pseudomonadota; class Gammaproteobacteria; order SZUA-21; family SZUA-21; genus SZUA-21. Next base: position 8,123 of record QILK01000101.1, read on the forward strand.
AATCCTATCACTTCCAGTAATTTTGTTCGTGCGCCTTGCTCAATAATTTGATCTGGTATTCCCAATCGAAGGCATTTTATATTGATGCCTTGATCACAAAGAAATTCAGCAACAGCACTTCCAGCACCGCCAGCGAGGCTGTTTTCTTCAATAGTCACCAATATATCATGCTGATTGGCCATCGATAAAATCATGTCCTCGTCTAACGGTTTGATAAAGCGCATATTGACCAATGTTGCATCCAGTGATGCCGCTACTGCTCTTGCAGGTAAAACCATACTGCCAAAAGCCAGAATGGCTATTTTTTGCCCCGTTCTAAGCAGTTTTCCTTTGCCTAACACCATAGTGGACGCACTCGAATTCTCTGTTGATATTAAATCAACCGTGGCAACGTCTCTTGGATAACGCACAATTGCAGGGCAATCCAGTGCCAATCCAGTCGAAAGCATATTAGTACAGTCGCTGGCGTCAGCTGGGGCCATTATAACCAAATTTGGGATACAGCGCAGGTAAGAAATATCATAATTTCCAGCATGTGTTGGGCCGTCAGGGCCAACCAGGCCGGCGCGATCAACGGCAAAGACTATGTTTAAATTTTGCAAAGCGACATCATGAATTAATTGGTCGTATGCCCGCTGTAAAAATGTGGAATATATGGCGACAACAGGTTTGAGTCCTTCTACCGCAAGCCCGGCGGCTAAGGTGACCGCGTGCTGTTCGGCAATACCGACATCAAAGTAGCGGTCTGAGTATTTTTTGGAAAATTCGACCAGGCCAGATCCTTCGCACATTGCCGGGGTAATGGCAATCAGTTTGGAATTGGTTTCTGCTTCATGATTGATCCAGTCGCTAAAAACCTCAGTGTAAGTTTTTTGTGAATTGGATTTTGCTGCGGTTTTGACCTTACCGATTGACGGGTCAAACTGTGTGACCCCATGATAGGCTTTTGGATCTTCTTCTGCCGGCGCATAACCTTTGCCTTTCTGAGTCACAAGATGTAAAAATTGTGGTCCTGGCAGGTCACGCATGTTTGTCATTACTTTAACTAGCGTCTTTAAATCATGGCCATCAATCGGGCCAATATAATTGAATCCAAGTTCTTCGAACAGCGTACCCGGTAGTGCCATTCCTTTCATATGTTCTTCCCAGCGTCGGGCAAAACGTTGTACGCGAGGAATCCTTTTTAAGACAGCTTTGCCACTGCGTCTAACGGTCAAATAGAACTTACCGGAAATAATTTTGGCCAGATATTTTGATAATCCACCTACATTTTCCGAGATGGACATTTTGTTATCATTGAGAATCACCAGCAGATTGGCTTCAAGATCACCGGCATGATTCATCGCTTCGAATGCCATGCCCGCCGTCAGCGCGCCATCACCGATAATGGGAATGATGCGTTGTTTGCGCCCGGTGGCTTTCATTGCCAGTGCCATCCCCAGCGCAGCGCTGATCGAGGTGCTGGCATGGCCGACATCAAATGAATCATACGGACTTTCTGCGCGTTTCGGGAATCCGGCCAGCCCTTTCCATTGGCGAATACTATCCATAAGTTCACGGCGCCCGGTTAGTATTTTGTGCCCATAACTTTGATGGCCAACATCCCATACTAATTTGTCATTAGGGGTATTAAAAACGTAGTGTAGAGCAATCGTCAGTTCCACAGTGCCCAGGCTGGGGGCAAGATGACCGCCAGTATTGGAGACAGTGTGAATGAGGAAAGCCCGAAGCTCTGATGCAAGATCAAGCAGTTGTTTTTGCGTAAGTTTACGCAATTCTGTTGGATCATTTATTGATTCGAGTAACTGAAATTTTGACATAGCGGCTGTTTGAATGGTTACGGGTTTTTATTATGAGTTTTCATGACCAGTGACGCAAGAAAAACGGCTAAATTTTTCTACTTGACATGGTAGGGTTTATTCGCAAATTCAATGATTTAATAGTTACTATCAAGTGAAATGTGGCTGGAGGCGGGTGCTAATGCGAATTAGTGGTTGCGTTTCACTATTAATTCAGCAATATAATGTAAGTATTCCGTATTTCTGCTTCCGAGTGATTGCAATGATTCGATCGCTTCCTGATACAAGTCCTGGGTACGTTGTTTCGAAACCTGCAGGCCAACAATAGAAGGATAGGTGGGTTTGTTTTTGGCCCGGTCTGTACCATGGGTTTTACCCAAGGTTTCGGTATCACTAATTTCATCGAGAATATCATCATGAATCTGAAATGCCAGACCGATGCATTTGCCAAAATGATCGAGACTAACCAGTTCATTGGCGTCAGGATTCGGTGCGGCCAGTGCTGCCAGGGAGATACTGGCGCGGATTAGTGCGCCGGTTTTATGGATATGCATATCTTCCAGCTGCATCACATTAAGCGTCTGGCCAACGGATGAAAGATCGATTGCCTGCCCGCCCGCCATGCCGCGCGACCCGCATGCCAATGCTAGTTTTTCAATGATTTGCAGTCGGACTGAATGATCAACGGCCAGTTTCTGGTCATGGGTAATAACATAAAAAGACAGTGCCTGTAACGCATCGCCAGCCAATATGGCGGTTGCCTCATCAAAGGCAGTATGACAGGTGGCGACGCCTCGTCGCAAATCATCGTCATCCATTGCCGGTAGATCGTCGTGAACCAGTGAATAGGAATGGATAATTTCAACAGCGCTGGCAATGCCATCAAGATTTTCCAGCGGTATATTCAGTGCTTCGCCAGTGGCGTAGGTCAAAATCGGCCTGATACGCTTGCCACCGTTTAACACGGCGTAGCGCATGGCCTCATGCAATCGGGTTGGATGTGTTAGCGGCGATGGCAGCCATTGATCCAATGCCTTTTCAATACGTTGTTGGTAGTGACTAATTCGCTGTTTTAACGGGTCATTATTCATTTGCTTGAATGCTTGTCTGCACTTACTCGTCAGATTCGAACTTGGCGAGTTCCAATTGACCATTTTTTTCCAGCAGGATATTAACTTTTTGCTCTGCCTCCTGAAGTGCTTTTTGACAGGCTTTTGTCAATTGAACGCCTTTCTCAAAATGCTTCAGGGATTCCTCGAGCCCGATATCACCCTGCTCCATTTTTTCAACCAGCTGTTCCAGTTCTTTTAATGATTTTTCAAATTGAAATGTTGTTTTTTTTGCAGCCACACGAATTCCCGAATAATAGTTGCTAAAACAATTTAAAAGCGTTGTCTTAGGGCATTGTAAATTAAGCTTGACATTAATGCTAACTTCACTTAATTTAGTCCTTAAATTTAGAATTAGTCTAAACTTGTCAAAACAGGTTTATACTGGTATGAATGGTACCTTCCATTAATTTACATAGGTAAAAAGAGGATTTAGCATGGGCTTAAAAGATAGTAAGACCGAGGACAACCTCAAGGCTGCTTTTGCAGGTGAATCACAAGCTAATAGACGTTATTTGTACTTTGCATCAAAAGCGGATGTTGAAGGTTATAACGATGTTGCCTCTGTATTTCGTTCTACTGCAGAAGGTGAAACCGGGCATGCGCATGGTCATCTGGAGTATCTGGAAGAAACGGGTGATCCCGCGACCGGTTTACCGATTGGCGCAACTTCTGACAATTTAAAGGCCGCTATCGCCGGTGAAACGCATGAATATACGGATATGTATCCGGGTATGGCAAAAACAGCGCGTGACGAGAAATTTGATGAGATAGCCGACTGGTTTGAGACGCTGGCAAAAGCCGAAAGATCCCATGCCAACCGTTTTCAGAAGGCGCTTGATTCGCTAGATGATTAATAAATAAGTTATTGTTAGCAATACCAATCTGAACAGAGGTTGGTATTGTTGGTAACAGATAATTTATTAATAGTGGAAATATTATAGCCTATGAATAGTCCCCCGAGCTCAAGTGGTGAAGGTAGTTTGCAAGCGCCTATCCGTCACGCTCTGGATTGGAAAAATCCTGAGTTTTATGACAAGGACAAGTTATTTTCTGAACTAGAAAGGGTTTATAATATTTGTCATGGCTGTCGCCGCTGTGTCAGCTTGTGTAATGCTTTTCCAACGTTATTCGATTTGGTTGACGAGTCGGAAACCCTGGAAGTAGATGGTGTCGCCAAAGCTGATTTTAAAAAAGTAGTCGATCAATGTTATCTTTGTGATTTATGTTATCTAACCAAATGTCCTTATGTACCCCCACATGAATGGCAAGTGGATTTCCCCCATTTAATGTTACGCGCAAAAGCCTGGTTTTTTAAAACGCAAGGCGTCAAATTTCGGGACAAACTTTTAAGCAGTACCGACAAGATGGGTGCGTTTGCGACTTTGCCAGTGATCGCTCCTGTGGTTAACGCGGCTAATAAAAACAAGGTGACCCGGAAAATAACGCAATCGTTGTTGGGTATCGATGCCAATGCCCGGTTGCCTGAATATCAGCAAAAGACTTTTCGCAAGCAATATTCACAAGGTATAAACCAGCATGAGGTATCGCCGGTGGATACTCAGGTTGGCGATCGATCACAGGCTAAGGTTATTTTGTATGTCACCTGTTACGGAAATTATAATGAGCCGGCGTTACCGCAAGATTTAAAAGCGGTATATCAACATAATGACATTCAAATTGAGTTGCTGGAAAAGGAATCTTGCTGTGGTATGCCCAAGTTGGAACTGGGTGACCTGCAATCTGTCGAGAAACTGAAAAATAAAAACATTCCGGGGCTGGTGGAACGTGTCAGACAGGGATGGGATATTGTAGCGCCAATACCGTCATGCACCTTAATGTATAAACAGGAATTGCCGCTGATGTTTCCTGATGACGAAGATGTTTTATTGGTTGCCAAGCATATGTTTGATCCGTTCGAATATTTAATGTTGAGACACAAAGATAATTGTCTCAATACCGATTTTAAAAAGCCACTTGGAAAGGTCGCCTACCACGCAGCTTGTCACCAGCGTGTACAACGTATAGGGTCGAAAACCAGCGATATACTCAAGTTGGCTGGAGCAGAAGTGATACAGATAAATCGTTGCTCTGGACACGATGGTACCTATGCGGTTAAAAAAGAATTTGCGAAATTTGCAGTCAAGATAGGCAAGCCAGTGGCGACTCGCGTAAACCAGGCGGGTGCGGAATACTATACCAGTGACTGTGCAATGGCAGGACACCACATCGCCGCGATTAGCGGTGACGGTTCGCAAACCCTGCATCCAATGACATTATTGAGAATGGCTTACGCTATTTAAATAACAATATAAAGAGTGTGTCGATGAATAAACTACGAAAACAGGATCTTTATTCGCTCGAGCAGTATATGGAAGTTCGCGACAAGTTTCGTCTGGAGGTCATGGCGGATAAGCAAAAACGTATCTTTAATATCGGCCCCAATGCAACGATACACTTTGAGAATCGTAAGATCATGCAATACCAGATTCAGGAAATGCTTCGCGTGGAAAAGATATTTAGTCCTGATGGAATACAGGAAGAACTGGATGCCTATAATCCGCTCATTCCTGATGGTTCGAATTGGAAAGCGACCTTAATGCTGGAATATGAAAATGAGGATGAACGTGCCAGTGCACTTAAACAGCTAAAGGGTATTGATAAAAAAATATGGGTTAGGGTAGGGTCTCAGTCGAAGGTCTTTGCAATCGCCAACGAAGATTTAGAACGGGAAAATGAAGAAAAAACTTCATCAGTGCATTTTTTACGTTTTGAACTGACTACGGATATGGTCAGTGGTGCCAAAGAAGGTGATGCTATTCAGATCGGAACCGACCACGAGCACTACAATTATGAGGTCAGGTTATTAGCAGATGCCTCCCAGCGTTCCCTGGTAAGCGACTTAAACTAGCCTTTTAAAGGTTAATTGCCCTATTTTTAACGTTGTTAGTCGTTTTTTCTGCCAGAAAAGGTTAATATTCTGTTTTCTCCAACTGAATGGCAGATTTTAGGTATGCAAAAAGTTCTATTTTTTTTGATTTTAGTCTTCCCGTTTTTCACGAGCGCAATAGCCGCCGAAAGTTCGGAAGACATATTTGGCGATGACTATTTAACAAATCAGGACTTCAAGGAGAAAAAGTGGAAGGAAGGCAAAACAAAAATACCACCATTTCCTGAAAACAAAAACCTGATTGAGATAAAAATGTATCATTCACAGCGTAAGTTTTATATCGACAAAAATTCTATTTTGCCTAATAAAAGATCATATATAGCCCGTTATACAGTCGTTATCGAGTCAACTTCTGGTGTACGCAGCGTGCTTCATGAGGGGATACGCTGTGATACCAAGCAATATAAGGTATTTGCCTACGGCAATATCAATAAAAAAACGTTTTCACCTGCTCGTAAGAGTAAGTGGAAAGATATTACCGAGACACTCGGGCCTTTTCGTTATCGCAGTGACCTGTTACGATATTTTATGTGTAAAAGAAATATTATACGTTTTAAAGTAAAGGAAATTGTACGTACTTTAAAGTACCCTCCTCAGTTACATGAACCTAGTTTTTTCGACTAAACAAGTAGTTTCATAGTGGTCAAGTTTGTATTTACTTGATTTGTCGCTATGCTTTAGTGAAAATAGCGGGCTAGCAGGAATCTCCTAGAGCATCACTGATCTTAATTTTAGATAGATCTGATTGGCAGAGATTTACAGATCTGAATTATTTTTATAGGTTATACAATGAGCAGCGATTACGGCGTTTCAGATATAGAAGTGCTCAGTGGGTTGGAGCCGGTACGGAAGCGGCCGGGCATGTATACTGATACATCACGTCCAAATCACTTGGCCCAGGAAGTTATCGATAACAGTGTCGATGAGGCGATTGGCGGTTTTGCCAAGCGTATCGACGTTACATTATTTAAAGACGGTTCAGTCGAAGTAATTGACGATGGCCGTGGTATACCGGTAGACAAGCATCCCAAGCTAAAGCTGACCGGAATAGAAATTGTTTTGACCAAGCTTCATGCCGGAGGCAAATTTACCAATAAGAGTTACACCTACTCAGGTGGGCTACACGGTGTGGGGGTGTCGGTTGTCAATGCGTTATCGAAAAAGCTGGAAATTTCAGTCAAGCGCAACGGCAAAGAACACAGCATGTTGTTTAAGGGCGGAGAAAAGGTCGGAGGTGTCAAAGCGGAAGGCTCTGTTGGCAAACGTAATACCGGCACACGTATTCGTTTTTGGCCGGACAAAAAGTATTTCGATTCTGTCAATATCTCTGTTCCCCGATTGAAACATGTATTGCGAGCAAAGGCGGTGCTCTGTCCTGGGCTGGATGTGCATTTTTATGACGAAAAATCGAAAGAAAAGTTTCAATGGTTATACGAGGACGGATTTGAAACCTATTTGAATGAGGCGTTAAAGGGTTTTGAATTGTTACCACTGATACCCTTTATTGGCCAAATGCAAGGCGGTAGCGAAATGGCCGACTGGGCAGTCGTCTGGTTACCGGCGGGTGGTGAGGCGGTTACTGAAAGTTACGTCAATTTAATACCGACAGCGCAAGGTGGTACACATGTGAACGGCTTGCGAACGGGTTTAACCGATGCGATACGTGAATACTGTGAATTTAGAAACCTGCTGCCTAGAGGTGTAAAAATTTCGCCGGAAGATATTTGGGAGAAGATCAGTTTTGTGTTATCTGTCAAAATGGTGGACCCCCAGTTTTCCGGCCAGACTAAAGAACGCTTGTCGTCTAGAGAGTGTGCGGCATTTGTATCCGGTGTGGTAAAAGACTCGTTTGGATTTTGGTTAAACAAGCATACCACTGAGGGAGACCAGATCGCTGAGTTGATGATTGAAAGCGCGCAGAAACGTCTCAAGGCAGGTAAGAAGGTTGTTCGTAAAAAAATTACTCAGGGTCCGGCGTTACCCGGAAAACTGTCAGATTGTATTTTAACAAATCTTGAGCAAACGGAATTGTTTCTGGTAGAAGGCGATTCAGCCGGTGGTTCTGCCAAGCAGGCGCGGGATAGAAATTTTCAGGCGATCATGCCATTGCGTGGCAAGATACTCAATACCTGGGAAGTGGATTCGCAACAGGTATTAAACTCGCAGGAAGTACATGATATTTCCGTTGCGATCGGGGTAGATCCTGGTTCCAATGACCTTAAAGACCTGCGCTACGGTAAAGTTTGCGTGCTCGCTGATGCGGACTCAGACGGCGCGCATATTGCCACGTTACTTTGTGCGTTGTTTTTAAGGCATTTTAGACCGCTGGTTGCCGCCGGCCATATTTATATAGCAATGCCGCCACTTTATCGATTGGATCAGGGTAAAGATGTTTATTATGCGCTTGATGATGCGGAAAAAACCGGGATACTCGACCGATTAAAAGCAGAAAGAAAAAATGCAAAAATTGATGTGCAGCGCTTTAAGGGGCTTGGTGAGATGAATCCGTCTCAGCTACGCGAAACCACCTTGGCACCGGATACACGAAAACTGGTTCGTTTAACTCTGAGTTCTGGGGATAATACTAATAAGCGAATGGACTTACTGTTGTCGAAAAAACGCAGTGGCGACCGCAAGAAATGGTTGGAAAAAAACGGCGACCAGGCCGAAGTCTAGTTTACATAAGTGGCAAAATAAGCAACATGTAGCCCGGACTTCGCGCAGCGAACGCCGGGAAACTAACAGGGCGGCAACAGAAAAGTAGGGTGTGCCAGATATGCCCCTGACAGGGGATTATAGGTTTTTGGTCGAACATAAGAGGGTTATTCTTTCCCCGGCGTTCGCTGCGCGAAGTCCGGGCTACGGACAAAAACACTAGTTGAAATTATTAACACACAGGTATTGCTATGGGTAACTCACTGACGCTGGATTTTGATAACATAGAAGAAATGCCGCTGAAAGATTTCAGCGAAAAAGCTTATCTCGATTATTCGATGTATGTGATCCTGGATCGTGCGCTCCCCAATATTGGCGATGGTCTAAAGCCTGTGCAAAGGCGTATTATTTACGCGATGTCGGAACTGGGTTTGCGGGCGACATCGAAACATAAAAAATCTGCTCGTACTATTGGTGATGTTCTAGGTAAATTTCATCCGCACGGTGATAGTGCCTGTTATGAAGCAATGGTCTTAATGGCGCAATCCTTTAGTTACCGCTATCCATTGGTCGATGGCCAGGGAAACTGGGGATCACCGGACGATCCAAAATCCTTTGCGGCAATGCGTTATACCGAGGCGCGGCTGGCGGCGTTTGCTCAGCTATTACTGAGTGAGATAGGCCATGGCACGGTAGACTGGGTTTCAAATTTTGACGGTACATTACAAGAGCCGGCGATTCTTCCAGCCCGGGTACCGAATGTTTTATTAAACGGTGTGTCCGGAATTGCAGTGGGTATGGCAACCGATATACCACCTCACAATCTACGCGAGCTTGTCGATGCCTGCATTACCTTGCTAGATACCCCGACGGCAACCCTGGCTCAAATCATGAAGTCTGTCAAAGGACCGGATTATCCAACCGAAGCAGAAATTATTACCCCGAGAAAGGAAATACAGAGAGTTTATAAGACCGGGTTAGGTAGTATTCGTATGCGTGCCAAATACGAACAGGAAAGTGGCGGAATTGTTATTACCGCTTTGCCACATCAGGTATCGGGATCAAAGGTACAGATGCAGATAGGACAGCAAATGCAGGCGAAAAAACTGCCTATGGTCGATGATTTGCGTGATGAATCGGATCATGAAAACCCGACCAGGCTGGTGATCATTCCTAAATCTAACCGCGTTGATGGTGATGATCTGATGAAGCATTTGTTTGCAACCACAGATCTTGAAAGAACTTACCGGGTTAATATGAATGTCATTGGTCTTGATGGACGGCCGACGGTCAAAAACCTGGTGACAATGTTGCAAGAATGGTTGACGTACAGAACGGATACGGTTGTCCGTCGACTTGAACATAGACTTGAAAAAATAAATACCCGTTTACGTTTGTTGAAAGGGTATCTTATTGCGCATCTTAATATTGATGAAGTGATTAAAATTATTCGGACTAACGATAAGCCGAAACCGGTATTGATCACACGGTTTAAGATCAGTGAAGAACAGGCGGAAGCGATACTGGATCTGAAATTGCGAAATTTGGCAAAGCTTGAAGAAATGAAAATTCGGGCAGAGCAAAAAGAACTAAAATCAGAAAAAGACGACCTTGAAACAACATTGGGCTCAAAGTCACGATTAAAAACGCTCATTAAAAAAGAGCTTAAAGCAGATGCTGAAGAGTTCGGAGACGACAGAAAGTCGCCAATCGTTACTCGTGACGCGGCACAAGCGATTGACGAATCTGATTTGATTAGTTCCGATCCGGTGACAATCGTATTATCGGAAAAAGGCTGGGTTCGCTCAGCCAAAGGTCATGAAGTTGATCCGCAAAATATGAATTACAAATCTGGCGATGGTTATAAGGCCAGTGTGCAGGGAAAAAGTAATCAGTTAGCGATTTTTCTGGACTCTACCGGCCGGGCTTTTTCGGTGCCGGCGCATACACTGCCTTCTGCCAGAGGTGTGGGTGAACCTTTAAGTGGAAGAGTCAATGTGACCAGCGGTGCATCGGTAGTCGGGGTTATGATGGGCGACATGGAAGATTTGTATTTACTGATGTCGGATGCCGGGTATGGTTATGTCGGCAAACTGGAAGACATGGTTACCAAAAACAAATCGGGAAAACGAGTCCTTTCTGTTCCCAAGGAAGCCACGGCTATTCAGCCGGCTAAGATTGATAATTATGATGAGCAGTGGGTAATGGCGGTTTCGTCGACAGGTAATGTCGTTGTCGTGGAACTAAAGGATTTGCCGATTATGCCTAAAGGCAAAGGCATTAAAATTATCAATATTTCCAGCAAAAAATTTAAAACCAGAGAAGAATATATGTCCACAGCATCGTGCCTATTTGATGGCGAGTCGGTAACCCTTTATTCTGGAAAGCGCAAAAAAACATTGTCGCCTGAGCAGGTAGACGAGTATGTGTCTGAACGTGGACTCAGAGGCCGGAAATTGCCAAAAGGCTATAGGAATGTTGAATTCATCGAAGTACATTCGCTAGACGAAGAGGAAGAATAGTAGCCCGGACTTCGCGCAGCGAACGCCGGGGAAAAATAGTTATCTCAAATTCAACCAAAATCCTTTCATCCCTGTCTGAAGTATATTTGGTATATCCCGCTTTGCTGTTGTGACGCTTGCGTTCCCCGGCGTTTGCTGCGCGAAGTCCGGGCTACTTTGTGTATATCAATTTTTTGCCGGGTTTTCAGGCGCTAGTAGGACATACGATGAATACGCGCCCGTTTCGTCCGGCGATGCGCGGGGTAAAGGAATTTGCGTAACCGGTTAGCCAGAGGAGATCCTTGTTTACGCAAAATCTGATATTCATGACGTACCAAGTGATATTGTCTACGATGTGCAAATATTAATCCCAAGTAATAATGTGTTCGGGCATTGTACGGATCATACTTTAACGCACGTTTGAAATCCGTTACTGATGAAGAATACCTTCCTGTCAAATATTTTGCGCGACCCATTTCCTGGTAACCAGCAGCAAAACTTCGATTCATTAACCGTATAGCCCTGGGTGAGCAATGGTCTTTGCGACATTCCTTCTTGTAGCCGTAGAGCGACAGCAACCCCAGCGAATAATGTTTGATCGCCGGACGATAATCATGTCGAGACATGCTGCGACCCGCTAGTTTATAGTGATATTGCGTCGTTTTGGCATACGCAAGGCGTTTATGAGCAGAAGATTTGTAGGCGGGTTGCGGGCTCGGCACCACGGCGTGTTGTTGAGTTACGTGTTTGGGCGACTGAGAATTACAGGCCGTTAGCAACAAAAGAACGATAATGAGTATGATCAGTGGAAGAATTCTAGGGATGGATGATATTACAATCCGATTTTCTTCAAATTTATAGTTTTTTCTCATTAACAGTCTCCAGTCGTTTAATATCCATTATTTCTAGCGCGGAATGCCTGCGAAAGAATAGCGATTCAATTTGGCATTAATAAGGATAGCGACTAGGGGAGGTTAATATTTAGATCGGATACGGTGTTAGATTACGGTGATTTTGTAGCGGTTTTGCGTTTGAAGTAGTTGGTAAAGTCGTGCCAAAACTCTGGCATTAAATAGACGATGATAGCAACTACGAACAGGTTTATAAAAGAATTTGTCAATATAACGGCAGGAGAGCCAAAAGAAAAATAATTGAGTAGCATTACAAATAATACTGAAAATACCATAAATATCGCGTTGACAATGTTATTAACCGCTATTATTCGTGATCGATACGCAGCTTTACTACGCAGTTGCAGAATCACATATAGCGGCACAATATAGAATCCCGCACAGATTCCAAAAAGCAGCAAGTCAATGACAAAGCGGTAAGCATGAAAATTAGAAAAAAACTGGCTCAGTGTTAGCTGTTCCCCTATGGGGACCTGTGGAAGCATTGAGATAATATGCTGAGAAGAAAAATATAAATCAGCGCCGAAGATGGATACGCCAAGTGCCCCGATAATAATCAAATGATTACTAGCCTTGCCAGAGATTAATTTATCACAAAGTACTGAGCCTATGCCAATGCCAATAGACAGGAACGTGAGAAAGACGGTCGATAGGACTTCAACTGTTTTAAAATCTGTTTTACTCATCATAGGCAATAACATCATGATAGTGGCACCTAAGTGCCAAAACCAGGAGATCCCGATAATAACAATAAACAGCTCTTTGAACCGAGCGGCAAATCGAATTTGCTTAAAGGTTTGCGTAAAAATGTTAAAACGTATTTTTAATGTGGCATCGGGTGGTGGGGCGTCAGGAATTTTTTGACTGGTTGCCCAGCCAATCATCGCAATTGTGACGACGGTCATACCGATAATAATCGCGCCACCGGCTTTAAGTGTAATTAATATTCCACCAAATAGCGTTCCCAATAAAATCGCCAGGAAGGTTGCCATTTCTATCAGGCCATTGGCCGCCGTTAATGCGGTTGTTGGCAGGTGTTGTGGCAGCAAGCTGTATTTTAGCGGGCCGAAAAAGGTCGATTGAGTCCCCATAAAAAAAAGTACGACGATTAGAAAACCAATATTATTATTGATAAAAGCGATTAAGCCCATTGTCATTATTATTATTTCTATAAATTTTATTCTTCGAATTAGAAATCCCTTGTCATACTTGTCGGCTAACTGGCCGGCGAGTGCTGAGAATAAAAAAAATGGCAGTATAAATACACCCATGGCGATATAGGTGATTTGTGGTCGGTCGAATCCCCACAACATATAGTCATCCGCTTGTAAAGTGACGAGTAAGATGAGGGCTATTTTATAGACATTGTCGTTGAAGGCGCCGCAAAACTGAGTCCAAAATAACGGGTAAAATTTGTTATTGGTAAATAAACTGAACTCTTTCATCCGAATTTTTTTGATCCTGTTTTCTGTTTAGCAAGACTAGCACGGAATTTCGTATCCTGATAGGGTGCGTAAGAGCTATATTAACGGTGGTTATTTTTTGATTTCGCGTAGCCCGGACTTCGCGCAGCGAACGCCGGGAAAAAAGGAATATGCTTCGAAATCCCATTAAAACAGGCGTGTGCGCAAGGTAGTGGGTCGCTTATTAAGACAGAGAAAAATAGAATGTTCGTTCTCCCGGCGTTCGCTACGCGAAGTCCGGGCTACTCGAAATAGTAATATCGATTAAAATATTAAATACGGGTGGACTAGTTTGTGGATTTTCTGGGTTGCTGCTTTTTGATTTCGCGTAGTTTGGCGAGTACGCGGTTGGCGCGCTCGACACTGCTTTGAATATGAGAGTTTTTTGGATCAAGTTTTAAGGCTCTTTTCCATGAGACTCTGGCCTGTTCTATTCGTCCTTTACTGTATAAATCATTGCCATTACGTACAAGCTGACTAACCTTGGCATGAATAGAATTATATAAAGCCAGACGCAGTTTTTCAATTTCCGGGTGATCGGTTGATATGCCATTGGCCTGTAGCAGAAGTTTATTGGCGCGATCATAGTCAGACCTTCTAAGCGCAGTTCGCAAAGTAATAATCAGCCTTCTAAGTTTTTGATGCTGTGCCTTTTGTTCTTTCGATAAAGGAATTTTTAGCTTTAATGCTTTTGCTTTGGCAATTTTTCGTAAATTCCTCTGGATGCGAATAATGCGTGATTGAGCCAGATCCGCAAGTGCTTTGGTATTCTCCGCTGAAGGATTCAGTTGATCAGCAAGCTCCAGGTATTTTTGCGCATATCCGTAATCTTTATCCTGAATCGACTGCTTGCCCGCGATGGTTGCCGATTTTGCCATTTCGATAATATCGATTCGCACCTTTTTAAGTTTCCACGCCACATCGGCATCCTGCGGATCTAACTTGGCGTATGCCTGGTATATTGGTTTGTTGCGGAGTAAATTGGCGGCGTTTGATGCCAATAAGCTATATCTAAGTTTTCTAATTTTTGTTGACTGCTTCTGTGCCAGCTTTTTGCTATAAAGGCGTAATTTGTTACTGCTGGGATAGTGTTCCAGCGCTTCGTTGACAACAACAAATGCACCCTGCCATTTACCACGGCGAATTTTTTGCTGTGCTTTATTGATCGTGTTTTTTTCGTATAGCGCCGCAGCGACTCTCACTTCGGCGAGTTTAGCGTTGTTACTTTTACTTGGTGCCGCTTTGACATTATCTTCAGCCGCTTTGATTGCCCTGCCAAATTGTTTTGATGAAACCCATAATTCTATTCCAGTCGCTTTGGCATTATCGTCACTCGGTACCTGTAAAATTGACGGCAAGGAAAAACAGCCAGTCACAAGGCTAGTAACGAGTACTATTAATGTGATTTTAAGCGTTTTTTTTATTGTCTTCATAGCTACTTTGCTACCAATTTTTTTTCTGATTTAATATCAAGCTCGCTGATTATACTATCTATATGTTGGTCGAGATCTATATTGCTATTTAGCAAATCCTGTACCAAGTAGGTATTAATAGGATTTTTGATCCCACGTATGCGTATACGTTCATGTTTTGTAGCGTGTATTTTTAGATGCAACCCCGAAAGATGATAAGTACCATCTGTAATTATAATGCTATCAGACGGTGCTACAGTACACAACCTGGACGCTAAATTGACAGAATCTCCTACCACAGTATACTGAATTCGCTCGTCAGGCCCCATATTTCCGGCCAGCATGTCACCGGTATTAACCCCAATTCGAAAGTGGATTGGAAATAGGCCGCGCTCATGTCGTAACTGATTATGTTTTACTATAAGTTTTTGAAAACCCACCGCACAGGCAATCGAGTGATAGACGTGATTTTCGTCTTCTTCAGGAATTCCAAATACCACCATCGCACAATCGCCCATATATTTGTCAATCGTGCCCTTATATAATTTTGAGATCTTGCTGATACTTGTATAAAAATCATTCAAAAGTAGCGCCACTCCCTCAGGAGACATTGATTCTGACATGGCTGTAAAGCCAACAATGTCGACAAACATGATACTGGCATGTACATGTCTGTATTCAATATTTTTTTTGTCATCGTCAATATTTGAAATTATTTCTTTGGCAATGGTTGGGGCAACATGGCGTGAGAAGGCATCTTCCACTTGCGCTTTTTGATACAAACCCTGCGCCATGGTGTTATAGGAGCGCATCAAATAGCCGACTTCGTCATGACGACGCTCAGGCAGTCGGTAACTATAGTTTCCCATACCAATTTCGCGACTGGCATCCATTAAATCATACAGCGGCCTGGTTAATCGGCGTCCGAGGATATACGAGAGTATGATACCGAGTAGTATCATTAATAACGTTGCGATAATAATCGACTTGACAGCACTATGAATCGAGCGATCAAGGATTTCATGGTTAAACGTGACCAGGGCATGGCCGACTGTTGTTGATTGGAGTTTTATCGGGCTGATAAAAGTAATGGCGCTAATATAACCTCGCGGTGAGTCCTCCCACTTCCAGTCAAGGTTGCGTAAACGATCAGTCAGAAAAGTTTTCCGTTTTAATTCCAGTGGGGAATCTTTGTTAAAGGGGTTGATGCCACTGTTGGATAAAACTTTTCCATCAGCCGAATAAATGGTAGCCCCGAGAATTTCCCGGTTTAACGTAATCTGAGTGGTCATGACCTTTAGTGTTAATAACAGGTCTTGCTTGTGCAGCGGATCGGTTTTCTTTTTGACAACTTCAGTCGACGGGATAAATACCTTGTCAGTCGGTTGTGCCAGTGTAATAAGCTCACCTAATGGATTCGCCAGTGTTTGTACCAGTGTATTGCCTTGCAATTTCATCTGGTTTCGCGTCAGCTGCGTTTGCTTGTGAATCATCATTGCACCAAGCAAGGTCATGATAAAGGTCATCATGATACCGATCGAAATAGCAAGTTTGATCGCAACAGGAATATATGAAGGCAAAAACTTACGAAATATTCGCAAAAGGAATTGCGCGCTTTTAGGTAAAGCGTCTACATCATTTGCTAGATTATCTTTATTTTTCTTGTTTTTGTCATAATCTTTGCTGTCGCTATTTTCAGTAACTAACATTTGGCCCTATGCCCCTGGAATCCCGATTGGCCGTCTAGAATGTTTTAGCGTATCTCAAGTATATATTTAGCAACTTCCCAGTATATTTTTCACCCTATATAGTTTGCTCATCTCTATAATATATATAACTTTAATCTCTATCTATCATAGTCTCATTACTAATAAAAAAACAGATAATAATTAACTCGAAAGGCCAACAATTAATATGACGATTTAATTTATTAAGTTGTAATATACTAATCAATTGGTTACTTTTGCAATGAATATTTTAGCTGGGAGATTCGTAAGCAATCCGAGTGTTAGTATTTAATCATTTAAAAACAGTATGTTAAAAATATTTTTCTATAACAGTATAATTTTTATGGTATTAAATAATTTATTTTTTTGCTTAATCTAAATTAAACGCCTATTTCCTGTTTGTAAATATGTAGATTCAATATTGATTCAGGTTGCTGGTACTTTATCGACTAACACTTATCGGGAGAACAGTAAGGTATTATGTCATTAATTCGTCCTTTTAAAGGCCTCAGGCCTGTACCCGCACATTCGGAGGATGTTGTTGCACCTCCCTATGACGTACTCAATACGGAAGAAGCAAGAATTCGCGCCAAGGGGCGCCCCTGGAGTTTTTTGCATATTTCCAAACCGGAAATCGATTTACCGGCCGAGGTAGATCCTTACTCCGTTATTGTCTATCAAACCGGCGCAAAAAATCTGCAACGTCAATTGGATGATAAAATATTAGTGCAGGATAAGCAGGAGAGTTATTACGTTTATCAATTGACAATGGGTGAGCATACACAGACCGGAATAGTTGCTGTCGCATCAGTACAGGAATATGATCGCAACAGAATCAGGAAACACGAATTTACACGACCGAAAAAAGAAGATGATCGCGTTCGCCAGATTGATGCGCTAAATGCGCAAACCGGCCCTGTTTTTCTCACTTACCGTCAACACCCACGTGTCGATGAACTAATAAATAAAATCACAGCCACACCAGCGGAAGTGAATATAACAGCTGACGACGGTGTGAGCCATACTTTATGGCCAGTATCAGATCCGGCGGTGGTCAATAGTATTACTGAAAATTTCGATAAGATGGATGCGTTATATATCGCGGATGGGCATCATCGGTCCGCAGCCGCGTCCCGCGTATCGAAAATGAGATCCTCCGGTTCACAGGCTACCGAGGCTGATTATTTTTTATCCGTTATTTTCCCCGACAATCAAATGCGCATACTCGATTACAATCGGGTCGTTAAAGATCTAAACGGACATAGCGACAAAGAATTTCTTAGCAAAGTTGAAAACCGATTTGCAGTGAGCAAGCAAGACCAAGAAGTCAAACCCGTTTCTCCCGGGGAATTTGGAATGTATTTAGGCGGACAATGGTATCGACTAAAATTAAAAGCGCAATATATCAATAATGATGACCCAGTCAAACGTCTTGACGTCAGTCTGCTCGCCGATAATCTTATCGATCCGGTACTAGGTATCAGTGATCCAAGAACAGATGAAAAAATAGATTTTGTCGGCGGTATTCGCGGACTAAAGGAATTAGAGAAGCGGGTCAATAGCGGCGAAATGCAAGTCGCTTTTTCGCTATTCCCAACCAGTTTGCATGATTTAATGTCAGTGGCAGACGACAATCAAGTCATGCCACCCAAGTCCACCTGGTTTGAACCCAAACTAGCCGATGGCTTGGTTTCCTATCTACTCTCATGATCCTATCTCAGTGAATATTGTAGCCCGGACTTCGCGCAGCGAACGCCGGGAAAAAAAATAGGGTTCAAAATTCAATTCAAACAGACGTATGCGCAAGGTAGTCGGTAGCTGATTAAAATAGGGAAGAATAGGATGTTCGTTCTCCCGGCGTTCGCTGCGCGAAGTCCGGGCTACATAATTTATACTTGCCCAGTTTCGTAGCGAACGCCGGGAAAAAAAATGTTGATCTCACCGATTGCCCAAAGCCCATATAGTCCGTCAGAAGTTTTTTTGAGTGGTAACACTCAAAAAAATCTTATGACGGACTATTCAATGGGCGTTGTTGAATAGAATGAGAATAAAATAGAATTACGTTTGTTTCCCCCGGCATTCGCTACGCGAAGTCAGGGCTACGAAGTTTTTTTAATAGTTGATTGTTGGAGCTTAAAAAATACTTTGCTCTTCGGATTCGCCAATAAAATCGTAATCCATATCCTTAACAGGTTCTTGAAGAAAATTCCCCTGGATATACTGGACACCGCTTTGCCATAGAATAGTTAAGCTGCTTGCGTCTTCTACAAATTCGGCAATGACCGGCTTATTCAGAGAAGAGGCCATATCAACAATGGATTTGACGATGGTCTGGTTTTCCTTACTGCTGGATAAATTATGTATAAACGAGCCATCGATTTTTAGATAGGATACCTGGAGATGTTTGAGAAGTTGAAAGCTATTCATCCCATTACCGAAATCTTCGACACTGAATCCACAGTGCATTTCTGCAAGACCACGCGATAAGATTTTTGCTAGTTTTAGATGCGTGACCGCCGACGGTTCTGATATTTCAAAAACCAAGGCATCGCCTGGTAGCCGTGCTGCTTTTAGTGTTTCGCTGATATAAGGTAGCAAGGTCTGGTCGGTTAATGTGCGCCCAGAGAGCTTAATAAACAGTATCGTGTTATAACCCTCGGCCCGCCGTTTGGTCAAAAGTTGTATTGCCTCGTTAATGACCCAACGATCAATCTTGAGGATTAGATCACTTTGCTCTGCTAAGGGTAGAAATTTCCCTGGCAGAATTTGCTTGCCTTCGTCGTCAACCATTCGTAACAGTACTTCGTAACGCTCGTCTGTTTCACCGGTCAGGCTGGCAATAGGTTGGAAGACCAAATTAAATTTATTATTTTCAAAAGCATTGTCAATCATATGACACCAGTATTGGTCATGGTCTTTGGATGCTTGTAAATCGGCTAAAGGATTATGCATATGTACATTGTTGCCGCCCTGCTTGTGAACCATTTCGCAGGCGACATCGGCTTTTGTGAGTACATCATGTGCGTTGGTGCTAGTTTCACCGACAATGCAAATGCCAATACTGACGGTATAGGTGACCGATTTGCCTTCGACTTCAGAGATATGGTGTTCAATAGCGGTACGCAGTACTTCAGCTAACGAAGTAATTTCATTAGTATTGTCACTAAACGTTAAGACAGAAAAAGTATTATCACCAAAACGCGCGCAAATTGAATCCGTGTCGACCTGGTCTTGAATGATACGGGCAATATCACTTAGCACCATGTCTGCGCCGGCAATGCCGACCTGTTCTTTTAATAATTTAAAGCTATCCGGTTCTATATAAAGCACCGCACTGGAATGGGATTCATTGATCGCCTTTGAAATTGCATTTTCGAGTTCTTCGATAAAATAGTGACGGTTGAACAAACCGGTTAGTAGGTCCTGTTTACTTAGCAGCTTAAGTTTTTTCTCCAGTTCCTTGTCACTGACTTGCGCGCGAATAATAACCTGAATACAAGGTTCGTTATCGATACTCGCATTAGAAAATTCCATCACCGCATCGAATTTGTTTCCATCGGGTCTCAAGCACTGTAGTTCGAGAGTGGGCTCTTCCTGTTTTCCTTTGGCGTATTTTTTTAAAAATTCTTTGAGTTTTTTATGGTCGTCAGGTGAAATATTATCCAGCGCGGTGGTGCCGGAAAGTTCTTCCTTGTCAGCAAACCCAAACATTTCCAGGTACACCGGATTGGCGTATAAATGCATGCCTTCATGTATATAAGCGATCGCATCACGAGAGCTTTCTAACAAGGCATAACAACGTTTTTCAAATTCCCGTACGACACCTTCCCCTTTACGCAAGTCGCGTCTTAAACGAAGGTTTTCGAGTTCATTTTTAACGATTAGTCCCAAGTGCTGTTGGTTGGATTTTGTTGAATAGTTGTTACAACCGGCGAGTAGGTGTTTAGTCGCGGCACTTTCTTCGAAATGTTCGCCCAGCGCAATAATAGGAATATCCTTGCCCGATTGCTTGGCGATTTGCAGTAACGATTCAATCTCGGGGTCGATAGATTGAGTGGCACAGAGAATCAAATCCAGTGGTTCCGATTTGATTAATTCTGTTAGCTCGTCTTCGCTCTCCACAGTGAATAATCTGACCGTCAGGCCGGCATTACGAATCTGACTGGCTGTATTTTCTGCGTCGTTAACAGAGTCATCGATAATTAGAATTTTGTTTGTATTATCCGTATCCACGAAAGTGTCCTATTTCTGTGTGCCGGATAGTAAAATAGAGTAATCTGATATCGGTTACTAACCCAGCGCAAATACCGGGGGATCAGTTATTATTCTAACCTAATCCCTTATAGTATTATATGTAAATCATCTAAAAACCCTGCTTGACCCTATTTTTTACATGTCTAAAAGGATTTTCTACATTGAATATATCGGCAAAATTCAGCAAAGATTGAAGCTTTTACAGGATACATTGTCTAAATTTTAGTCTAATAATTCGATTTTCGCGCAGCTAGTGGGGGATGCAAACTTATGGCTTAACCGATGATTCGTGCCATAATATATTTAAGCATCGGAATAATAGGCCGACGGGCCTACTAACCGTGCTTAAATCCCGGCTCAGGTTTAAATCTGGCCTAACATCAAGACGGTGGTAATATAGAGGCAAATAGCAATGCAAGGCATTACAGTAAGAAAGGAAGATCTGGACGATATAAAGGCAATTGATGTGGTTCACATGAGCGCTTTTGAAGGTGATGAAGAAGTTGGATTACTCGATTCGCTGAGAAAATCGTCGTCATTCATGTCCGAACTTTCGCTGGTGGCGGAATTTAGAAGTCGAGTTGTAGGTCATATTTTATTGTCTAAAGTGCGCTTGCAACTTGGTGCAAAAGGCAAAGATATCCTCGCACTCGCGCCAATGGCTGTCGTGCCTTCCCAGTCACATCGGGGCATTGGTAGCGAATTGGTAACGTCAGCGGTGGAAATGGCCAAGGCGCATAACTTTGATGTGATCGTGGTTGTCGGTCATCCAGAGTTTTATCAGAAATTTGGCTTTAAACCGGCGTCCAGTTGGAATTTACAATGCAATTTACCAGTACCCGATGAAATTGTTTCAGTGATGGAATTGGTGCCCGGGTCGTTGGGCAAAGATGGCCATGTGATCTTTCCATCTCAATTTGAAAAATTATACTAAACAGGTATTTTACTGCTTTTACCGGCGATCTCCCTGACCAGTCTCGGCAGCATATAACCGGAAATTTTTGACCTAAGTGTGGTCATAATATCTTTGGCTCTGTGTTCACTAACCGCAAAATGTGCGGCCCCCTGGACCGGGTCGAGCATATGCAGGTAGTAGGGGAGGACGCCTGCGAAGGTTAGTTTTTCACTCAACTCAGCCAACGCTTCAACCGAGTCATTGATGCCTTTCAGCAATACCGATTGATTCAACAAGATTATATTATGATCCCGAAGGCTTGAAATCGCGTCGACGACCTGATGGTTGATTTCGTTTGCATGGTTGCAATGTAATACCAAGACAAACTGCTTGTGCGATTGCTTAATCGCCTTGAGAAAATGACTATCTACCCGTTTTGGCAGTACCACAGGAACACGGGTATGAATTCGTATTATTTTGATTTGCTTGAAGTTGTCGAGATTATTATAGATAGCCTGTAAGCGGGTGTCACTGAGCACCAGTGGATCACCACCGCTTAAAATAACTTCGTTAATTTCCGGGTGCGATTTAAGATGATCATTGTAATCTTCCCAATGTGAACGGGTTAATATAGAATCAGAATACGGAAAATTGCGGCGGAAACAATAGCGACAATGGATTGCGCAAGCGCCTGTGGAAATCAGTAGTACCCGATTGTGATATTTATGCAGCATTCCCGGGCTTACGATGGCCTCAAGGTCGCCGACTGGATCAGCAACATAGCCTTCAACTTCAAGTTGTTCGGAAATAAGGGGCAGGGTTTGCAACAGCAGTGGATCATAAGGATTTCCTTTTTCCATTCTGTCGGCATAGCTTTGTGGTACGCGCATTGGGAAATCGGCGGACTTAGCAATGCGATAGGGCAAATGCTTTTCGTGTAATTGCAGGTAGTGCAGCAGTACTAACGGATCTGTATAAGCATTCGCCAGCTCATTTTGCCAATTGCTGTTGAAATGGATATTCTGATGACAATTTTTCATTATAAGCGGTTGCGGTTTCTGTGTAGATTGGCAATATTACGCCTAAATTTATTTGAATAAAAGTGGACTGCTTATGTGTGGTCTAGATTACTTATAACCGGATGGAAATACTTGATGGCTACTTATACTACCAGTGAATTTCGTAGTGGACTAAAGATAATGATTGACGCTGATCCGTGTTCAATTGTGGAAAATGAATTTGTAAAACCCGGGAAAGGTCAGGCGTTTAACCGGGTAAAAATTCGCAATCTGAAAACCGGACGGATGCTGGAGAAAACTTATAAATCCGGTGAAAGTGTCGAGGCGGCGGACGTTACTGATATCGATATGCAATATGTCTATACTGATGGTGAATTTTGGTATTTTATGGACCCTAACAGCTTTGAGCAGATATCCGCAGATAAAGATGCAATTGCTGACGCACTAAAATGGTTAAAAGAACAGGATTTATGTGCAGTGACCATTTGGAATGGTGCGATCCTCAATGTGACGCCACCCAATTTTGTCGAACTAAAGGTTGCGCAAACGGACCCTGGGCTTCGAGGTGATACCACCGGTGGTGGTAACAAACCGGCGACACTGGAAACCGGTGCCGTGGTCAAGGTGCCGTTGTTTATCGATCAAGGTGAAATACTAAAAATTGATACACGCACTGGCGATTATGTCTCAAGAGTAAAAGGATGATTATTAATATTCGAATTCAATATGGTTAATCCTACATGGGAGCCACGGACTAGCTTGCATGTACTGGAAGTTCGGGCTTTATTCTTGACCTTAATTCGGCAGTTTTTTATAGCCCGTGATATTCTTGAGGTAGAAACGCCGGCATTGGGATCGCATGCGTCAATTGATGCAAACATTAGTTGTATTTCCTGTCTTTATCCCGCAGCCGCAGGTTTAACAAAATACTATTTGCAGCCCTCGCCTGAATATGCGATGAAACGATTGCTTGCCCATGAGAGCAGGTCAATCTATCAACTCTGCAAGGTTTTCCGGGAAGGCGAATTTGGTCGCTGGCATAATCCTGAGTTCACCATGCTTGAGTGGTATCGCGTTGAATGGGATTATCAGGCGCTAGCCGCTGAAACAGAACAACTAATAAAAGATTTATTGCAGCCTCACCGGCAACTAGACGCCAGTGAAGTTTATACTTACCAGTCATTATTTCAAACCTATGCCGATATTAACCCGCTTTCCACCAGTACGCAGGCGTTAAAAAAATTATTGCAAGCCCATGATATTAATCCACCGGAAACCGACTATGATGGTTTTCTACAATTGGTGCAAACACATCTGATCGAACCAAAATTGCCAAGAAATAAATTGATTAGGGTGATTGACTATCCCGAGTCGCAGGCGGCGTTAGCCCGAACGCGTAAAACCGCAAACACAATGGTAGCAGAACGTTTTGAAATTTTTCTTGATGGTGTCGAACTGGCAAACGGTTATCAGGAGTTAACAGATGTCGTTGAACAGCGCACACGATTTCAACGGGAACTAGACGGACGAAGTGCTCAAAGTAACCCATTACCCATTATTGATGAGCGTTTTATGGCAGCAATGGCGTCAGGCCTACCTGAATGTGCCGGTGTCGCGGTTGGCGTCGATAGGGTTTTGGCGCTGGCGCTTGGCCATACGGGTATTCATGAGGTTATTACTTTTCCCTTTGACAGGATATAATCTTCAAAAGTATATTAGCTGTTGGGGGATACTGGTATTCGTCTTAAAACCCTATTTATTTTTGGGATAACTTCTGGGGAAGTGCAAAGTAAATAGTAAACTATGACGTAAAAAAGTGTCTAATAATAAATTGTCGATATGAATTAAGAAAAATATGTTTAAGATCAGTGGAAGCAATGTCTATTTTAATGACGAAGTTTTACCAATAAATAGTGCCAACTTTACCCGAATAAGCGATCATGTTGGTAAAGATAAGAAAAAAGTTTATTGGGGGAAGACGGTAATAAAAGGTGCCGATGCCAAAACATTTGAGTTTTTAGCGCCCGATAATTTTTACCGTGATAGAAAGCGGGTTTATTATCTTGGCCAGGAAATCGAGCACGCCGATCCAAATACCTTTACAATTTTTCATTGTACCCGTGGTATGACCCAGTTTGGATACTATGCCAAAGATGATAGTCATGCTTTTTATATCCATACGTTTCGTTTTATTCGCGTTAAAAAAATAAATAGCAGTAGTTTGAAAAGTTTTTATGGGGTCGATGATTTGTACGCGTTGGATGACGAGTATGTCTATGGTCGGGGCGTGAAACGTAAAAATTCAGACCCCGGATCGTTAACGGATCTTGGTCATGGTTATTGGCAAGATAAGAATAATGTTTATTACGACGGCAAAGTACTTGAGTCTGCGGACGCCAAATCGTTTATGGTCATTGGTGGCAATATGTATGCGACTGATCGATTTAACTTATTTTGGAATGGGCAATTATGGAATGACTTCAAAGAAAATAATGCCACTAAAGAAGTCAAAGCCTTTATACGCGAGAACAAGCGGCTAAAAGAATATTGGTGGAATCAGCCTGATCTTGGTCGTTCAAGAGAATACGGTGTTAGTTTTGACGGGGAAGAAGGTTATTTTATACAAGCCAACCAGGTTTTTTGGGAAGGCATTCTATTAAAGCATGCGGACTATAAGACGTTTAGCATGCTTAATCAATATTATGCCAAAGATAAAAATTATGCCTATTATACCGATAGAAAATTAATACGCTCGGATGTAAAAACATTTAGTTTGATAGACGATCAACTGGATAGCGAAGATTACCATCATGGTTTGTATGCACGTGACAAAACGAGTTTTTACTATAAAGGTGTTATCGACAAAAGAATCGATATTCGTAGTTATAAGATTCTCAATTCCTGTTATGCCAAAGATAAAAAAAGTGTTTATTACAAGCTGACTCATACCGTCCGGGCAGCCAGCCCGAAAACATTTACCGTGATTGCTGACGAGTATGGTTTAGACGGTGAAAAGACATTTAAGCATGGTGTCCGTGTACTGGAAGAGTAGCCCATAAAAGGTCATTGTCTGTCCTCAGATTCCGGTCGCTAACATCCAATGGAAAAGTGCGCTATGAGTTGAAAAACTCCCTGGCGTGATGGTACTACGCATGTCTTCTTCGAGCCTTTGGATTTTATTGCCAGGCTTGCTAATGGGTGGCCCCTTTAACGCAGTCACCAACTGAACAATTTGTATTCAGTTTATCTTTATCCTTAATCAGATTGAACTCAATCATCCTTTCGAGCGACGCAAAAGATATTGCGATCAATAAATGTTTGATGTAATGAACCACTAAACAAACAGAAAGGATACCGAATGAAATCTTCTCATTTAGTAATATTATCAATATTATTTACATTTTCCTTTAACACAGTACAAGCGGTAGAAAATGTTATCGTCAGGCCAGTCACGGGCGAGTATACCAGTTATAAACTTGACCTTGATAAGGTAAGTTCATCTGCACCCGCTCTAATTGGCGCTGCCACAAATACAAACCGGCCAGCACCAAGCTGGAAGGGTCTTCGAAAGAAAAATATTCATGCCGCTTTTATTTATCCCAGAAACAACCGAATCTATTTGTTTAGCGGTAGACGATATTACCGATTTAATGCACAAACTAATAAAATCGATCGGGGCTACCCAAAGAGGACCGGCGTTCACGGTTGGCGGGGTTTATGGAAGGGCAGAATTGATGCAGTAATGGTTAGCCCAAACAAAAAGAAAGTCTATTTCTTTAAAGGTAAAAACTATATTCGATGGGATGTGGATAAAGATCGGAAAGATCCCGGATACCCCAAGCAAATAGGTGTCGGTGGATGGAGCGGATTATGGACAACCGGCATCGATGCGGCTGTTACGCACCCTGTTAATAATCGCGTTTATTTTTTTAAAGGTAATCAGTATATTCGTTATAGATTTGGATATGGTGTTGATGCGGGTTATCCAAAAGTGGTAGGCGAAGGAGGGTGGAAAGGTCTCTATCCAGATATTACTGCAGCGCTTGCATTAGACAATAACCGTATTGATTTTTTTCACCACAGAAGCAACGCTGCTCTGGTTGCCAATCATCCAAAAATGCAGCCCGGATATCAGGGAGTCGTTGAAAAAAATGACGCACGTATACACGAATACTATACTGAGCTATTAAACGGCGCAAAACCCTATAGCACCGTTCGAATTATGATAGGTGCCTGGAATAAAGCTGAAATGGTTCAACCGATTGCAGATGCCATTGATCGCCTTGTGGATGTAAAAATTATTGCGAATAACTATGGTCCCAGATGGTTGCATGTTAGCAAAGAGGTTGAGGATGCACTTGCCGCAGCAGGCATTAAAAGCAGAGTATGTAATTGGAGATCGAAAAATATCGACTATTTAGATAGTCTTGGTTATATGAATATAAATCACGCGAAACTATTACTATTTTCAGATGTTGCCGGTAAAAATGTTTATGGTAAAAAACTCGTTATTAACAGCAGCAGTAATTGGCTCAATGGAGATACATCACGCCCGAACGATTCTTTGACGATCTCGGATACTAGATTATATCTTTATCATCTAAAGTATTTTCAGGATATCTGGGATGTTGCCTGTGAAGGCAAGCAATTACCTGCTAATACAGTATTTGGGAAAGTACTTGGGTTTAGTGGCGGATTAAGCGCAGGGTTTTTTCCGGCTTCCGTTCTTCAATCTTCACCACCTGATCCAGTACTACAAGTCATTGACAGCGTATATTGTGGAGACGGTAAAGGTAAAATAAGAATGGCAGCATCAAAATGGTCCCTCTCAGTTCGTGGGCGTGCAATACGTGATGCGATCGTCAGAAAAAGGGTAGAAGGCTGTGATGTTAGAGTGATTGCTGAAGGTTACAGAGGCCCTAATACATTGGAAACCAATCGGAGTTTGTATGACACTTTCCAGACCAGCGTGATTGGATGGGCTAAAACCAGAAATCATTCAAAGTATCTGATTGCAGAAAGTTACCGAAATGGAGTGGCCAAATATATTGTTATAATGGGTGCGTTGAATTTTAGCTCGGGGCTAAGAAATACTGGAGAATACTTTGGGCCCATGCTCGATAGTACCCTTACCGTAAAAGACAACAAGGCACTTTATCGAAGCTACCTGGCTAACTGGGAGCGGGTATGGAATACGGCGACTGATTCTAGTAATCCTTTTCCTCAACCACATGAATAAATATTATTAAGGCACAATAGAGGGCTTAACGAAATTATAAATCAGGGTAACGCGTAGAACTAATACGCAATACCCTGAAATGACGAAATTAAGGAGCTTTTACATAATCGTGGACACACAGATTCTGGCTTTAGCAATACACCATTAGCGGGAAAAAAATTGAAGGACACCCGTAATATGAAGCACTCTGAATTTCGGATCAAAGCTAGACCAAGCAAGAAAAATCAATCACAATACTAATGTCAATTTTTGTTGAACGGGATTAATTTTCTACTTACAATTAGCATCTGCCCGCAGATAGGTTTTCTCAGATTCTGACACACAACAACCAGTACATTGAGGAGTATAGAAAAATGATTAAGTTCGTTATGTGTATAACACGACACTCAAGCATGACTCGTGAAGATTTCAAAGAATATTGGATGAATAAACATGGCCCATTCTTTATGAGTAACGCTGATGCGATGGGCGCAAAAAGGTATGTGCAGTCACATACGCTAGACACACCTTTAAACGAAGGCTTAAGAAGTTCAAGAGGCATGTTGCCTGAATATGATGGCGTCGCCGAGGTCTGGTTTGAATCAGAAGAAGCACTGATGGAGGGAATGAGTTCTCCCGAGGGGCAGAAATTGGGCGCTGCGCTACTAGAAGATGAAGGGAACTTCATCGACCACTCAAAGTCTTCGGCTTTTATTGTACAAGAGCACGAGTTCTAAGTGAAGTGGTCTAATAAAAACGGACACTAAGTTTAGCAATGATATACTAGCTAAAACGAGGGAGGAGGTCGAGTGATCGGTTTCTCTGCTCTCCAAAGATACTCAAGCGCGGCTCAATACCGCACTTGAGCGCCGTAGGAATCTCCAGCCTTTAGGGCTGAGATGATGTCAGCGCCTCTGTTGCGACCATTTCAATTTG
>QILK01000142.1 GCA_003233345.1 Gammaproteobacteria bacterium
GCCATTATGACCTTCTATGGAATATATTTGCTGGTTAAACATTTCCGACTGATCGTCGCCAACCAATGCTTTCGACTATTTATTGCCTTATTTTTATGTATATTTGTTCCTTTGTTGTTATCATTACCCGATGCAGTGAATCCAGGTCGAGCGCTTAGCTCGACATCGAAATATCTTGTTTTTCCTTTTATTCTAATCTTTGCACTAATTAAAATGGGTGAGAATAATGAATACAAAAGGAAACTGTTTATCGCCTGCGGCATCATAATAGCATTCTGGGTCATCGATGCACTTATCCAATATGTATTTGGATACGATATATTAGGTTATCCATATATCCCTAAAAGTGAGGGTGGCGTTAACTTTTTTGGTTTCTCATATTCTGCTGGAGACGCTGGCGGCAGACTTAGAGGAATATTTTTTCCCAAGCAGCGCTTAGGTACCGTAACCGCTGCCCTGTCACCCATCGTATTCGACTTTGTCAGGATTTATGCCCGACGTTTTAAACTATTATGGTTACTCATTCCATTGACGATATTTGTGATCTTATTATCTGGAAGTCGTAATGCATGGTTAATATTGCTTTCTGCCGGCTTTTTCTATTTCATATACTTATCACTGAAGGCTGGCGTTAAAAAAACAATAAAATATTTTTCAGTATTGTTCCTGGTATTCATTGTCGTGGGGTTTGCCGCCTATCAGGTTCCCCATGTAAAAAAATATGTTACTACCACATCCCTGCTGTTTAAAGGTGATTTTAACAGTATCGACGAAGCGACAGCGTATCGACTGTCGCTTTGGACAATCTCCTATAAAATAGGCTTGGATAACTACCTAAATGGCGTCGGGCCGCGCGGGTATCGCTATGTATTCAGGGAGTATGCTCAGGAAAGCAATCGATGGTATAAAACGGCGCAAACGCACCCACATCAAATGACATTGGAAATTTTTACTGAAACCGGTTTAATCGGCATTAGCGCTTATCTGTTTTTTTGGTTTTTGCTCTTCCGATTTCTGTTGCGCTTACGCGGCGAATCGTTACAACGTGCCGCGCCCTGGGGAATAGCTGCAATTGTAGCAATGTCGCCGATAAATTCGCATATGGCATTTTATGGAAATTACTGGTCAACGATTAGCTGGTGGCTGTTAATTATTATGGTTGTTATGGCCAACCAGAACAAGGTTGAGACTAAAAGTAAAACAGTATTGTAGCTGATCAAGGATAATAAATGTCCGATACTAGAAAAATATTTGGCAAAAGAAAATTATTAGTTATTTTACTGCTTTTTAGTTTGCTGCCATTTTTTCTTTGGTTTTACGTAACGCAACCAATCAACGTTGATAAAACAGACCATCGTTCACTGCGGTTATCACAAGCCTTAAAAGCGCATGTGATCGCATTGTCTGTCACCATGGCACCACGAGATTACCTTCATCCACAAAACACCAAAAAGGTTGCCTTATATATTAAGAAAGAGTTTGCAAAAACCAATGCAAAAGTCACCTTACAGGACAACCCCAATGTCAATGACTATTTTCGTTCGGCTAACATTAATATCGCTTTGCACGACAAATCGAAAGCGAGTGATTACTACAAAAACATTATCGCTGAATTTGGTCCGGATACCCGAGAACGAATAATAATAGGCGCACACTACGATGCTTTTAAAGGTAGCCCCGGCGCTGACGACAATGCAACCGGTGTCGCCGCTTTGATTGAAATAGCCAAGCTGTTATCAAAAGAACAATTGAAAATAAAAGTCGAGCTTGTCGCCTATTGCCTGGAAGAACCGCCTTTTTTTTTAACAAAGGCGATGGGGAGCTATGCACATGCCTCCACCACAAAAAACAGCGGTAGTAAAGTAAAGGTGATGATTTCTCTGGAAATGCTGGGGTATTACGATAACAAATCTGCTTCTCAGAGCTACCCGCTTGGGTTTTTAAAGTACTTCTATTCTGATCAGGGAAATTTTATTTCCGTCATTGGCAAATTTGGGCAGACAAGAATAACGCGCAAGATAAAAAAATTGGTTTCAGCCAATACATCTCTACCGGTCTACTCCATTAACGCACCCACCTTATTAGTTGGCGTCGATTTCTCCGATCATCGAAACTACTGGGATCACGGCTTTCCTGCGGTGATGATTACCGATACAGCCTTCTATCGAAACAAGCATTATCACTTGCCGACAGACACGTACGACAAAATCGACTATCAGCGAATGTCATCTGTAGTAGCAGCCATATATATGGCTGTAAAAAAAATGGCGGATGAATCGTAGAGGTATGTGGGATTTTTCTTGAATTCTAGAGACTTATTGTTTTTTCCGGCGTTCGCTACGCGAAGTCCGGGCTACATCCGTGGACCCAAAAATTCCCACTGCTATAAGCCAATGGGAATTTTCAGAACCATGGCGACATTTACTAGAAGTGAACGCCTAAGTAACTACCATGCCGGTTGTGATGACGCACACGTCTATGGTGGCGATTACCGTGCGTTCGATAATAAACTCTATGCACGTTTCTACGATGGCCTCGGTAATGAGTAACATGACCATTGCCACTATAGTGGTGAGCGTTATTAGATGCATGGTGTACGTTAGCAGCCGATGCAGTGCTCATGATTGCCAGACCTGATGAAGCAAGTAGAGCAAGCGATAATACAAGTTTTTTAGTTCGGTTAATCATTTTGTATCTCCTTAGGTATTTTTATACCTGATTTGTAAATCGTGCATACAGGATACAAAAACCATGCTGAATCTTAGCTGAATTTTTTCTGAACCCCTCCTGAACGTTTATTTTTTTAAAAGTAAAAAAACAGCGTGGCTTGATCAACACAAACAATCGTGAGCAAATATTAAAGTCTATCCGACATTATCGTACCAGGTAGTTACGCATCATTCCCATGTCTTCGTGTTCGAGATTATGGCAGTGATATAAAAACTGGCCTTTATAATCTTCAAATTTGAGCAGTAGTTTAACGTGCTCTCCCGGCATCACCAGCATAGTATCTTTCCATCCCTGATCGACATACCCGGATTTTAAATCCTGCCAGGCAGTATTATTTTTTGCCTTGTTTTCACGCCCGATAATCTGGAATTGCAAACCGTGAATATGAATTGGATGGGGCATGGCACCTCTCATCCCCATCATTCCCATCGACTCAACATTACGAAACTCCCAAACTTCCGTGTCGTTAAGTTTCACTATTTCATCTTTTTCCACCTTGTTCATGCTAAACGTTCGCTGGTTGATACCCCATTTCATATTCCTCATAGTGAGGTCAAAACGACGCGGTGATTTTGCGTTGCTCGCGTCAGCCAATTGTAATTTGTGAAGCTTTGTTAGCTTTGATGGCACGGTTTCACTATGTTTTATTTTCTTAACGACCCGTGCTTTGAAGATGGTTAGTGCATGGTTCTTTTCCGACGGCTTCGATCCCATCATGCCCTGCCCCATCATTCCCCTTCCCATCATGCCGCCACTCATGGGAGATCCATCGTTAAATGGCAATGCCTTCAGCACTACCTCGGCACCTTTTTTGCGGTTACTAAAATCTACCCATAGTTCTATTCTTTCGGCTGGGGCCAATGTGAGCGTTTGCCGTTTTATTACCTGTTCGACCAGGCCACCGTCAGTACCAATGACAGAAAACGGCGTATTGTCACTCCAGGCTAACTTGTAGATACGCGAATTCGAACCGTTTAATAACCTTAGACGGTATGGGCGGGTTTCAACGGGCAAAGTAAAATCAGGTCGGCCATTAACCAGAATATTATCGCCTTTAAACCCCATCATTCGCTCCATCATATTATTCAGATAAACAAGCTGATTGCTCCGATCAAAGCGACGATCCTGTATGACCAGTGGTATATCATATTTTCCTGAAGGTAAATGCAAAGCCTGTTCTTCGCTGTCGCTAACAATAAACAATCCTGCTAAACCGGCATAAACCTGCTTACCGGTTTTTTCATGAGGATGGGGATGAAACCAATAAGTACCGGCGCGGTTTTTAACTTCAAATTCGTAAACATAACTTTTGCCTGGCGCGACGGCATAGCGCGGGTGACCATCCATTTTTTCAGGAATATGTAAGCCATGCCAATGAATAATGGACTCTTGCGGTAACTGATTGACGAAATGAATCCTGACTTTCTGACCTGTCCTGACTCGAATGACCGGTCCCAGATAGCTGTCGGGGATATTTTGCAGTGCTGATTGCGGGCCCTTAATAATTTTTCCCTGGTAAGAAAAAACCTTGGTTTTTTTACCTGAAAATAGAGCCACACTGGTCTGAGTAGCTGTTAATTTTAGTTCAACATCCGGGACAAATGACGGACTAGCAAAAGCCCACATACTTGTTCCAGCCATTGCGATCGCTGCAGAAGCAGCGGAATATTGTAGAAATTGTCGGCGCGAAAGTTGTTTGAAGTCGGTCATCTTACTCTTCCTGCTATAGTGTTAGCTTTTAAAAATTTAGTCGTAAAACTGACTGCCTACGGTGTCATATTCACCGATATAATCAATCCTAACCTTATGCGCTACACACAGGTCAATGATATTTAGTCCCGCCAATCATAACAATGGAAAAATTAATCACACGATAATCAAGTGATCTGTTTAGTCGCCGATAATGCTAGTTAGAGACTAAGACTGTCATCATTATTGCAACTATTCTGATTTTGATAGGTCGTAATAACATAGACATGAGGGCGCTAATTCATTAGTATTTGCTTAGGGTATTGCAAGACAATCATTATCCTTATAATACATGGGGTAATATATAAGTGAAACATAAGGCTACAATTTAGATTCAAATGGAAAACCTGAGAAACAAATTACTGCAACGCAGTATCGCCAGATTAATTCTGGTCATTTCGTTGTTTTTGCCGCTGCAAATGTCGTTTGCCTGCCAATTGATGGACGGCAACAAAAGCGCCCGCTGCTGTTGTATTGATAATGCTCAAAATGGCTGTGAGCACGGCGGTGGTTGTGATAATCATTTTACAGATGCTTCTGGCGATAATGCCAGTAGTGCTGATAGCAACTGTTGCACTGTCAATCTGGATTCTCCAAATCAGGATCTTGTCAGCTCGTCCTATTTCCAACCAGACAGATTACTAGAGACACCACCGCAGTTTGACGGCATTGCCCAGCAAGGCTATCAATTTGTTGATCATAATATCAAAGTTAACAACAATATTTCTGACAGCCTTTATACTTATAATATAAATAAACGCTTTACTTACCTCGACACTCAACGTTTCCGAATCTAGGTCAATACTTCCTCGTTTATTCTACTTTAGATATCTTTAGCGAATTTAAAGAATATTCATACTGTTAAACAGGAGGTCTAACGTGAATCACGTTAGCAAAATCAGCACACTGCCCGTGCTAACATTTTTATTTTTGACGCAAACATCCCTGGCTTATGCGGGTAACCCGATACGCTTTGCGTCATTAAAAAAACTGGATGCGTCCCAACTTATACAGTGGGTAATGCACAAAAACCCTGGCATCCCGGCCATGCGCGAAAAATGGCGTGCCGCCAAAGCCTATAGCCTTCGGGCTGGCGCGCTAGAGGACCCGAATCTTTCCTATACACTGGCACCGAATAATAGCAATAGCCCTAATGCCGGTCGTGGTGAAAAATATATGTTTTCACAAAAAATACCCTGGCCAGGTAAACGGCAATTGCGCAGACAATCGGCGGATTCTGAAGCCGATGCTGCTTCATATGATATTAGCACGTTAAAGGTAAAGTTAAGCTCAGCGGCGCGAACAGGATTTGCCGATTGGTATTATATACACCGGGCACTGGTCATCAACCGCGCAGACCAGCAACTGTGGAAAGAATATCAGCGTATTGCGACAAAAAAATACGGGCTTGGCCAAGTATCAAAACAAGATGCGTTAAAGGCGGAAATGCGTCTAACCATGTTAAAGCACCGCGAAATTATACTGATCAGAAAGCTCAAAATCGTCAAGGTCTATATCAATCAATTGCTCAACAGGCTGCCGGATACAGCTATCCCCCCACCTCAACGACTAACG
This sequence comes from Gammaproteobacteria bacterium, assembly GCA_003233345.1. Classification (GTDB taxonomy): domain Bacteria; phylum Pseudomonadota; class Gammaproteobacteria; order SZUA-21; family SZUA-21; genus SZUA-21. The sequence continues at coordinate 6,055 of QILK01000142.1, forward strand.
CTGCCCCGCCGTCAACTGAATATAGAACACTTACGCAGACTTGGATTACAACATCCTGCCCTACTTTCATTGCATGCAAAACATAAAGCTTCGACATTCAGGGTCAAACTGGCTAAACGTAACTACTACCCGGATCTTAAGTTAATGGCCGGTTATAATAGTTTGTGGAATGACGAAAACAAGCGAACCACTATTGGCATAGGCATTAACATACCCTTTGGGCAGGGCAAGCGCCGGGCAGCCGTTACCCAATACCAGGCCAAGCAAACCGAACTAATTTGGATAATCGAACGAGAAAAAACTGGAATTCTGGCAGCGATTCAACGCCATTATGAAAAAGTAATTGAAAGCAGACATACAATTAGCTTGTTTCAAAAAAAATTATTGCCTTTGTCTCGCGAACACTTGCATGCTGCCAAAGCAGACTATCAAGCTGGCAAAGGCGATTTTCTATCATTAGTCGATGCGCAAAACAGCCTGAGCAAAACCAAACTGCAATATGTCGAGACACTGGCACAATATCATAAACGCCTGGCACGCTTATATGAAAGCACTGGCAGTCTGCATAATACATTAAAAATATTTGAGGCAGTCCCATGAGTTCCAAAAAAATTCGTCGACAGATTATAATGGTAATACCCATGTTATCGGTAATTTTAGCTATCGGGTGGTTTATGTTAGGTAACAACGCCACCACCGTTGACGGTAAAATCTACAAAGCCGGAAATTATCAAATAAAAATAGCTATCAATCCAAAAAAACCCCGGGCAGGCATTAACAAACTGACACTGTTAATACTCGACAATAAAGGGCAAGCGATTAACAATGCCAAAATCAAAGCGACTGCTATTATGCCGGCCATGGGTTCGATGCCAGAGATGCGTGCACCAGTGGAAATAAAACCGTTAAGCAACGGGCGCTATCACGGAGAATTTGATTTATCGATGGCGGGTGCCTGGCCGTTGACGATTAATATTGAATCACCAACATACGGACAAGCAAAACTTCAATTTGATCTGAATACCAGTCAAATTGGATTAACGCTGGAAAATGCTAGCCCATCAAGTCAAATGAGTTCAGTTGAGCAAACCTCAGGAGATACCGGTAACGCTAAAAGCAAACCAGAACTGGATGCAGAAGGCTTTGCAATTGCAGGAAAATTTCGCGTCAGAATTTCCATTACCCCAAACCCACCCAAAGTTGGAAACAACAAAATAAAGGTAGAAGTCAAATCAAAACAAGGGAAACCGATAGAAAAAGCCAAAATTCGCGCGCTGGCACAGTATCACCCAGATGAAAAAACTCCAGCCAGCAACTTAATGATTAAAATAATTGAAGACGGTAAAGGCATTTATCACGGTGAGTTCAAGCTCACGCAAGCAGGCAATTGGCCGTTGGCAATCGATGTCGAAACATCAGAGTTTGGTCATGGCGACCTGGTTTATGATATGACAACCGGACAAAAAACCTTAACCCTAAAAACCGCAACACCGGGTACGATTTCCCATTACACCTGCTCCATGCATCCTTCCGTTAAATCGAAAGCGCCAGGAACCTGTCCTATTTGCAGCATGAATCTGGTGCCGGTCAGCAAAAAGGAAGTCACATCCGGTATTATCAGGGTCAGTGCCAAACGTCGTCAGTTAATTGGGGTAACGACTGGTAAAGTGGAACGCAAAGAATTTATCAAAACCATTCGTGCCGCAGGCAGGGTTACTTACAATGAATCAAAAGTAACCGATATTTCTCTGAAGTTTAATGGCTGGGTCGGAAAACTATACGCCAATTACGTTGGCACTGCGGTTAAAAAAGGCCAACCCTTGTTCACCATATATAGTCCGGATCTGGTCTCGGCCCAGGAAGAATACCTGGAAGCCATTCGCAGACGTTCAAACAAAAACAATCCATTGGTTAAAGCCTCGATTCGCAGGCTGTTACGCTGGAACATAAGCCAGGATCAGATCAATACCTTGACCCGAACCCGTAAAGCACTGGAGTATATGCCGATCCTTTCTCCGGTGACCGGAACCGTGGTCAAAAAAAATATTGTTGCCGGGTCATCATTTAAAGCCAGTAAGACACTGCTACGTATCACCGATCTTTCAACGGTGTGGGTGGAAGGTCAAATCTACGAATACGAGATCGCTAATGTCAAGGTAGGAATGGACGTGAAGGTATTACTACCGGATATAACCGGCCCCCCTATTCCAGGAAAAATCACCTATATCTACCCGTTTCTAGAAAGTGGCTCGAGAACCAATCGGATTAGAGTAGAGCTGGAAAACAAAGACGGAAAACTACGCCCTAATATGTATGCACATGTACATATACTAGTAGACCAGGGCAGGAAGCTGGTGGTACCGGAAAGCGCGGTACTTTATTCCGGTCTTAACCGAGTGGTGTTTATCGATCTTGGTGGGGGGCGATTGCAACCCCGAAAAATAGAAATCGGTAGTCGTAATGATAACTATATTGAGGTCAAAAAAGGACTCAACGTTGGCGACGTGGTCGTGACTTCGGGTAATTTTCTGATTGGCGCAGAAAGTAAATTAAAATCGGGAGTGGATCAATGGTAGACCCGATCGGCCCCGCGAACGAAGGACTAATTCAACGTTTGATCCGCTATTGCGCAGAAAAGCCGTTACTGACATTAATCATTGTCGCGGCGGCAGCGCTTTGGGGATACTACTCATTAAAGAATACCCCATTGGACGCAATTCCTGATCTCTCTGATGCCCAGGTGATTATTTTTACCGAATGGCCTGGCCGTAGTCCGGACCTGGTGGAAGACCAAATTACTTACCCCCTGACCAGCTCGCTATTAGCGGCACCCAAAGTTAAATTTGTCCGTGGCCAGACCTTTATGGGTTTAAGCTTTGTCTATGTCATCTTTGAAGATAATACCGATATTTACTGGGCAAGATCCCGGGTACTTGAATATCTCAATACGGCGGCGGCCAAGCTACCTGCCGGCGTCAAACCAACATTAGGCCCAGATGCGACGGGGGTGGGCTGGGTATTCCAATATGCTTTGGTCGATAAGTCAGGAAAACATAACCTTGCCGACCTGCGTTCGATTCAAGATTTTAACTTGCGCTACCGCCTCGAGTCGGTTAAAGGGGTCGCCGAAGTTGCCTCTATCGGCGGATTTGTTAAGGAGTACCAGGTAAAAATAGATCCTAACAAATTACAAGAATACAAGCTGTCACTGGCAAAAGTCGCTAAAGCGATACGCCGTTCTAACAATGATGTCGGTGGTCGTGTCCTTGAAATCGCCGGGCATGAGCATTTTATCCGTGGACGCGGTTATATAAAATCAGTCAAGGACATCGAAAAAATTGCGTTGGCAATCGACAAGAATGGTGTCCCTGTTACCGTGCGTAACATCGCCCATGTGAGCATAGGTCCAGCCATGCGCCGTGGTATCGCCGAACTCGACGGTGAAGGTGAAACCGTCGGCGGTATTGTGATCATGCGTTATGGCGAAGATGCTCTCTCGGTTATTCAACGGGTAAAAGATCGCATTAGCGATATTGAATTATCGTTACCGGATGGGGTAAAAATCGTACCAACTTATGACCGATCAAAGTTAATCAATCGGGCGATTACCACCTTGACCACCACCCTGATTGAAGAAATGATTGTGGTCTCCCTAATCATCATTATATTCTTAATGCATTTTCGTTCAGCACTAATTGCTATTCTAACGCTACCCATCGCTATACTTTTATCCTTTATCCCCATGGCCAGCCAAAACCTGACGGCGAATATTATGTCATTGGGCGGTATTGCCGTTGCCATCGGGGCTATGGTCGATGCATCGATCGTCATCATTGAAAATATTCATAAACGCCTGGGGTCGTTTGCTGGAAACGACGAGGCCAAGCGTAAGCAAATTATTATATCGGCAATGCAGGAAGTGGGACCAAGTGTATTCTTTTCCTTGCTGATTATTACCGTATCGTTTTTACCAGTGTTTTCACTGGCCGGCGCCGAAGGACGTTTGTTTAAACCACTCGCGTTCACGAAAACCTATTCCATGGGGTTTGCTGCATTGCTTGCCATCACGTTTACACCGGCGCTGGCAGTCATCATGATTCGCGGAAAAATCAAGGGTGATAAAAGCCGACTCAATCAATGGCTAATCGCAAGCTACTTACCCCTGGTTCGCCTAGCGATTCACTTTCGTTACTGGGTTGTGGGAGCGGCGACGCTCGCATTGGTCGCGACCATGCCAATATTGTTTAAACTCGGCAATGAATTTATGCCACCTTTAAACGAGGGCAGCATACTATATATGCCCACGGCATTACCGGGAATGTCGGTCACAGAAGCGGGACGAATACTGCAATCAATGAATACCCAGATTAAAAAATTTCCTGAAGTCGATCATGTTTTTGGTAAGATCGGCCGCTCCACGACCGCCACCGACCCGGCGCCACTTTCGATGGTGGAAACGGTGATTACACTGAAACCAAAATCCGAATGGCGAAAAGGCATGACCTGGGACAAACTAATCGCCGAGATGGATAAAGAACTGCGATATCCGGGCATGCCGAATATCTGGTGGATGCCAATCCAGACGCGAACCGAAATGCTGGCCACCGGTATTCGCTCAGCGCTTGGCATTAAAGTGTTTGGCGATGATACAGCCAAGCTGGAAAAAATTGCGGTGAAAATTGAGCGCGCTTTACTCGATGATGAGCGCACCAAACCCTATACCCGCAGCGCTTTTGCTGAGCGCCTCACGGGCGGTTACTTTATTGATTTTAAAATCGATCGCGATAAGATCGCGCGTTATGGATTAACGATTAGCGATGTAGAAGACGTTATCCAGGCAGCGGTAGGCGGTAAATCGGTTTCCAAAACTTTTGAGGGCAGGGAGCGTTATTCCATTATCATGCGTTATGCCCGTGATTACCGTGATAACCCTGATGCGTTACAACGCGTCTTGGTCGCCACCCCCAAAGGTGCACAAGTACCGTTAAAACAATTAGCCAAAATCGAATTTAATACTGGGCCACCGATGTTACGCAATGAAAACGGACAACTGGTTTCATTTGTATTTGTCGATGTAAAAGGCATCGGCATCGCCGATTACGTTGCACTGGCCAAGCAAGTGATTAAAGAGAAAAATCTTAAAGTACCCATAGAGTGGGCTGGACAGTTTAAATACTTTGAACGCGCTAAAGAGAAGCTGATGCTGGTTGTGCCGCTAACACTATTTATTGTATTCTTTATGCTATACCTCAATCGTGAATCACTGACCGAAGCGCTGATCATTCTGTTAGCGGTGCCCTTTTCGCTGATAGGTGCGGTTTGGTTTCTGTATTTTCTTGATTATAATCTAAGTGTCGCCGTTTGGGTTGGTATGATTGCCCTGGCTGGACTGGATGCTGAAATGGGTGTATTAATGATGTTATACTTGGGACTAAATTACCGTCAGCGGCGTGATGAAAACAAGCTCAATACACGCGCGGATTTATTCGATGTAATTGCTCAGGGTGCCAGCCAACGCATACGCCCAATGTTAATGACTGGCCTGGCACTGCTTATCGGCTTAATTCCGATCATGTGGAGCACTGGCGCTGGCGCCGATGTGATGAAACGTATCGCCGCGCCAATGCTCGGCGGCGTTCTTACCGTGCTGCTGATGGTTCTCTTTGTTTTTCCTGCCATCTTTGCGATTTGGAAAGAGCAAAAAATGAGTAAGTAGGTTTGCACTATGAGTGGATGCTGTGATCAAGATGATTCTTTACACCGCCTGCGTGAACGCCAGCGCGGTACATTACTATTGGTTCTGGGTATCAACGCACTTATGTTTTTTATCATCAGTGCCGCTGCACTCTACGGTAAGTCAACCGCGTTAATAGCGGATAGCCTTGATAACCTTGGAGACGCTTTGACTTATGGGCTTAGTCTATACGTGGTTTCCAAGAGTGTTACCGTAAAGGCCAAAGTGGCCTTGTTTAAAGGGGTGCTTATTCTTCTTGCCGCTCTGGTTGTCGCCGGACAAATTGTCTATAAACTCTTTGTCCCCAGCGTTCCCCTTTTCGAGGTAATGGGCATATTTAGCCTTCTCGGTCTTGTCGCCAACTCACTTTGTCTGTTTTTTCTGTGGCGACACCGCCATGAAGATGTAAACATGAGCTCGGTGTGGGAATGTTCTCGAAATGACATCGCATCAAACCTTTCTGTTCTATTGGCGGCTGGCGCGGTCTGGTACACAGGTTCAGGCTGGCCCGACATTCTAATAGCCCTCGCGCTGGTCGTTCTGTTGGTGCGTTCTGCTATACGGGTAATTTCTTCCGCGCTGGCAGAAATTCGAACGCCTAGCGAAAATAAAGACTAAATGAACCTAGCCTGAAGGCCGTTAATTCACAATAAGCTTAGGTGCAATTTAATTAGTAAGCAGTTAAAGTAATGTTTATCGAAGTAATTGATTATTAAAAAATAATAGGTAACTTTTTGTTATAGTTAGCAATATTTACAGCCGATGCTTGACTTAAACAGACTAACAGCATACCATAAAAAATATCTTGGTACAGATATTGAATATACTTTCAATATAATTATTTTTTGGCCGATAATTGAGTATGATGAATAAACGAATTTTAATTTCTGGTTTTGTGATGTTTACTCTCCTGTTTAACGGGCTTGCGTGGGCGTCTAATAAATCAAACCATTCGCTTTTTACTCATCCAGCGGGCAAACACAGTCATCAAAATCACAAACATTTAGTCACTGACACCTTAGATCAAAGTCATGACCAAATTTCTACTAACGACGATGACGGCGTTTCTGAAAAAAACTGTGACCACCATTGTCACGGCAGTGCGCACTTTGTGGTAGGTCTCATTAGTAGTTTCTCTTTTTTACCCGCCTCATATAAAGCGCGCTATAAAACAAATATTTTATTAACCCATATCTCATTAAGCCTTACTCCACCTGTTCCGCCCCCACTCACTATATAACTTATGTTGTTTAAGTATCTTTAAGATACTTCTAAATTAAGATCCGTTAATTTTGATTGAACTGGCTGACGATTGTCAGCGACATACAGATGATTTTGTATTTTTCTGTATGACACATACACAGCAGGTTATAAAAATGTATTCTGGTAATAGAATTAGACTATTCCTAGTGATTTGCCTTGTGGCATCTCCTTTGGCACAAGGTGCTCCTAGAGCGGATGATCCATTGGTACTTACCCGGTTTTTGCAAACCGTGTTAGACGATAATCCAAAGGTTTTAAAAGCAAAAGCAGCTTTAGACGAAGGCATTGCGAATGAAAGAGATTACAGTCGCCCCCTTTATAATCCTTCTCTGGATCTGGATCACGAAAGAAGCAACATAGAAACCAATACTATTGGGCTATCCCAATCCATTGACTGGAAAGGGAAACGCCGGACAAGAACAAAGATAGGCGGTTTAAAACGGCAGGTCGCGGAAATAAAGTATCATTTGGTCCAATTGCAAATTGGGATTGAGTTATTAACGGCCATCGCAAACTACCAAAAGAATGCTGAACTTTTCAAGCTGGCAAAAAAACGTCTGCGACTTATGGCCAAGCTTAAATCCCTAGCGATCCTACGTCATCAAGCCGGTGATTTGAGTCCCGTTGAAAAAGACTTAACTAATCTTGCTTTTATTGACGCACAAATGAAAAAAAATCAAGCCAAGGTTGATCTTTTACATATTGAGCAGAGCCTAATTAATCTAGTGGGAAGAAAATTAGTTGTATGGCCTCATATCAAGCAACAGGTAATACCCCGTGTAGATTCAAGTGCGTTTATTTCAGAAAAGGCGCTCTATACTTTACCAAACATAAAAGTTGCTCAGCTCAACATTCAAATCGCGCAAAACCAGATCAACTTACAAGTAAAACGACGTAGTGGTGATCCCACCATCGGGATTAGAGCAGGCGAAGAAGGACGCGATAAATTAACCGGATTTACGTTGTCAATACCACTGAATGTTCGCAATACAGGCAAAGCTAAAGTCCTTGCTGCTAATGCGTTGCATATACAAGCACAACGTGAAGGTGAACAGGCAATGCGAAACGCCAAATCCTCAATACGTTCAAGCGAACAGGGTTATCATCTTACATTAAACGCTTGGACAGCATGGAAAAAAAGCGGCCGTATCTCACTCTCCAGGCGTTATCGGCAATTACAAAAACTCTGGCAAGCGCGTGAGTTAGATACGACTAACTACCTTATTCAGGTCAATCAGACCCTTGAAGCAGAATCCAGCGGTATTAAGTTAAAAAACCAACTTCTTATCTCTTGGACACATTGGCTCAAAGCAACGGCTGGATTCAGTCGTTGGTTAAAGTCAACTAAATAGTAAAAATAATTTATTTTGGAGGAATTATGAAAAAATTTACATTAGGGTTACTTATGCTTTTGGCTTTTAGCTTTAACGCATTAGCAGCAGAGAAACATGAGACACATTCAGGTCATAAAGACGGAGATAAAGCGGCTCCTGCAAAACATGCCGCACATAAAGGGCACAAAGATGGCGATTGTAAAGCAACAGACAAGGATGCCAAGAAAAACTGCGCTAAGGATAAACCAGAAACTAAATAACCTTTTTTATTAATGTGAACTTAAAGTACAGGGACGTTCTTAATTTTTTGGTGTAATAGACTACTGAGGTATCATAATGATTTCGCTATTTTTACGATCAGTACTTATATCTTTCGTCATTTTTATAGGGGCTTGCTCTAACAGTGATGCAACAAATAGTACTGATTCTGGTCATAATACCAAAGGCCATGTGCATTCAGAAAAGAATAAACATGATAAAAAAACAGGCGACCACTCAGGTCATACACATGATAAGCGATAAACTTAACATTATATCGGCACAAGGACGTGCCTTATTTAACCCGGAAAATCATACACTAAGGTGAAATCATGAACTCGTTATTTTTACGAACACTACTAATATCTTCCGTTGTTTTTATCAGTGCTTGCAGTAAAAATGACGGCTCAGAAGGTTCAAGCACTAAGCACGATGAGAAAGGCCATAAACATTCTGCAAATGAAAAACAGGAGCAAGGAAAAGGCAAGGCTGAACATAATCATAAGGAAGGTGAAAAACACCAGCAAGGCGAGGACTCAGGACACAAGAAAGATAAACCTAAAAATAATGCGAGCGCAGGCCACAAGAAAGACGACGGACACAATCACGGAAGTAGTAAAGAGAAAGGTAAAAAAGGTGACGGCCACGATCATAAAGAAGAAGAAGAAGAAAATGTTGTAAAGCTTAACACTAAAAAAAGAAAATTGGCTGGTATATTAACGCTAGCACTCAACAATAATAATATCTCAGAGCAATTTTCAACGACCGGGGAAGTTAAAATAGATTCCTATGCTTCTGCCAATATTACAACGCGTATTCAAGCACAAGTCGTAAAAAGAATCGTTAAACGCGGCGCGACAGTGAAAAAAAACCAGCCAATGGTTGTTTTGTCCAGTGTACAAATGGCCGAAGCGCAAGCCGGTTTATTACTTGCAGAGCAGGAGTGGCGTCGTGTCAAGATATTGGGTAAAAGTGTCGTATCCGCCAGGAGAATAAATGAAGCAAAAATAAAATATCAGTTGGCATTTGCAAAGGTTCAGGCTTTTGGTATGACACAAAAACAAATTATGACTCTTCTCAAAACCAAGGACGCCAAAAATGCAAATGGTACCTTTACACTTATCTCAACAATAGACGGAACTGTTATCCATGATAAATTTATCGAAGGGGAAGTAATAGAACCAGGAAAATTATTATATAGAATTACAAATGAGTCTAAAGTATGGGTCGAAGCCCATGTCAAACCGGAGCAAATTAAAAAACTCAAGGTGGGTACAGTTGCAAAGGTCAAAGCTAAATCTAATACGGTAGGAGCAAAAATCATTCAGCTACCGCATATGGTAGATGAAAAAACAAGAACAATTCCGGTACGTTTATCGGTTGATAATAAAAACGATGATTTACATGCAGGCGAATTTGTAACAGTTACTTTTGTTTCTGAACCAACAAAAAATAACGAAAACATCAGGGTTCCAACCGCCGCAGTCGTCAGGAACGCTAAAGGCAAGTGGCGAGTATTTGTAGAAAAAGCGCCTAATCAGTTTTCGCCTGTGAACGTTGTCATTGTTAAAAATGACGGCGACGATGTTTTAATCAAAGGGTCATTATCAGATAACACTAGCATCGTGGTAAAAGGAGCGTTCTTCCTGCAATCCGAACTCTCTAAAAGTGGTTTCCACGTTCATAATCATTAATTCAAACGGTTTCCTTATAATATGCTAAATAAAATAATCGATTTCGCGGTAATAAACCGTCTTGTTGTTTTGATCGCGCTAATGGTCGTTTTGGTGGGTGCGGCCATGACAATACCCAATCTAAATCTCGATGCCTTTCCTGATGTGACTAATGTACAAGTCACTATTAACACTGAAGCAAGAGGATTGGCTTCTGAAGAAGTTGAGCAACTTATCACTTATCCAATTGAAGCGGTAATGTATAGCATGCCCGACGTTGAAGAGGTTAGGTCTATTTCAAAAACCGGGCTCTCAGTCATCACCGTTGTTTTTAAAGAAGGCACTGACATATATTTCGCAAGACAACTGGTATTTGAAAATCTTGCGACGGCAAAAGAGCAAATTCCAAAAGGTATTGGAACGCCAGGTATTGGGCCCAATACCTCCGGCCTGGGTCAGATCTTTCAATATACGTTACGTTCTAAAGTACCGGGACAATATAACTCAATGGCTCTTCGCAGCATCAACGACTGGGTAGTCAAACTCGCGTTAATGCCGGAAGAAGGTGTCACTGAAGTTTTGTCATTTGGCGGAAAAGTAAAGCAATACCAAGTGTTACTTGATCCAAATCGCCTGCTTTCTTTTGATCTAAAAATCGGTGAGGTACTCGAAAAAATAGAAAAAAACAACAGAAACGCCGGCGGTTGGTATATGGACCGTGGTGCTGAACAGTTGGTGATTCGCGGCGTTGGCTGGATTAGATCCGGGAAAAACGGAATAAAAGATATTGAAGAAATTCCACTTAAAACACGCGACGGCACAGTTGTCCGTGTAAAAGATGTCGCAAAGGTCAAGTTTGGCGCTGAGATACGACAAGGCGCAGTGACTATGACTACTAAGTCAGCCAGTGGTAAAGCAATACCACAAGGCGAAGTGGTGGTCGGTATAGTATTAAAACGCTTGGGCGCCAATACAAAGTCCACCATTGATGGTGTTAAAAAGCGAATGGAAAATCTGAAAAGGACTTTACCTGATGGCATTATACTAGAACCGTTCTATGACCAGGCAGACTTGGTTAATAAAGCGGTGACTACAGTTGTCGACGCATTGTTGACCGCTTTTGTTCTGATAGTCATTATATTGATATTATTTTTACTAAACCTACGCGTGACTTTCCTGGTATTACTTTCCATCCCGGTCTCCGGTGGTATCGCATTAATGATCATGTCGTACTGGGGTATCTCGGCAAACTTGATGACGCTTGGTGGGCTAACAATCGCAATCGGCATGATGGTCGATGGCTCGGTTGTGATGATGGAAAATATATTCAGCCATATCAGTAAAAAACAAAACGCCTCGCCAGACATCCCTGATGGCACTTTGGATTCGGGTGTTAGCACTGATTCAAAGGCCAACAATATTGCATTACGGATACAGGAGGCGTGCAAAGAAGTGGGGCGCCCAGTTTTTTTTGCAGTGTTAATAGTCTGTATCACTTTCGCTCCTTTATTTACGCTCGAAGGCGTAGAGGGTAAAATGTTCCAACCAATGGCAGTCTCCATTGTTTTGGCAATGTTTGCATCACTTGTTGTTGCTATTTTATTTATCCCGGCACTGGCAACCTATACCTTTCGAAAAGAAATCGTGGAAAAGAAAAGCCCGATCTTTGTGCCGCTGGAACGCCTTTATCAAAAAACACTTAAATTTGTTCTTAAACGACCCAAGCTAGTCACACTAGTATCTCTCGGTTTATTTTTGGGAACCATGGCGGTCACTCCCCTGCTGGGTACTGAATTTGTCCCTGAGCTGGAGGAAGGTACGCTTAACGTCCGTGTCACCCTAGCCCCCTCTTCGAGTTTAAAAACCGCATTGGAAGTATCCAAAAAACTCGAAGCCAAATTAATAGACTTTCCTGAAGTCACTTATGTATCGAGCCGAATTGGACGTGCTGAAATTGGTGGCGACCCGGAACCCGTCTCGAACGTAGAGATCTATATAGGTCTCAAACCGGTTGCTGAATGGACCTCTGCCAACAATCGAATTGACTTGCAAAAACTGATGGAAAAGAAAATGTCTCAACATACTGGTTTACTGTTGACCTTTTCGCAACCAATCGCCACCCGCGTGGATGAACTGTTATCCGGTGTCAAAGCCCAACTCGCGATAAAATTATTTGGTCCTGATCTAAAAATTCTTGCGGAAAAAGGCAAAGAGATTGAGGCGTTGGTTAAACCACTGAGAGGTGCACGTGGCGTGGCCATGGAACAGGTCGTCGGTGAGGCACAATTGCTTGTTGAGCCGATCAGGACTGAGTTATCCCGATATGGAATTTCCGTTGCGACAATGATGTCCCTTGTGTCCGATGCCATTGGCGGGCAGTCGGCAGGACAGGTCATTAGTGGTAACGAACGATATGATATTTATGTACGATTAGCGCCAAATCATCGCAAAAACATCTCATCTATTAATAAATTACTCATTAAGTCTCCGACGGGTGCTTTAGTCGAATTAGGAAAACTGGCAAAGGTCTCCATCAAGGAAGGACCCCCGCAAATCAGACGGGATGACGTACAGAGGCGCGTAGTGATACAAACTAATCTTGAAGGAAGAGATATGGGTGGATTTGTACAAGAGATTAAAGAAAAGATTAAGAAAAACATTAAATTCCCTCTCGGGTATCGGGTTGAATACGGGGGGCAGTTTAAAAATCAGGAGCGAGCGCAAAAACGCCTAATGATTGTGGTACCCATATCATTGGGACTGATCTTCTTGTTACTTTACTTTGCGTTTGGCTCGATTGGTCAAGCTATGTTAATAATGATTAATGTACCACTCGCACTCATTGGTGGTGTAGCGGCATTATTTATTTCTGGACAATATTTATCTGTACCCGGCTCTATTGGTTTTATTACACTATTTGGCGTCGCAGTATTGAATGGGGTCGTCATGGTAAATTCGATTAATCAACGCATCTCTGATAATACTGATATTACCATGGCAGTCTATCATGGAGCGTTATCTCGCTTACGCCCAGTTTTAATGACCGCTGTGACCACAATTTTGGGTTTAGCTCCCATGATGCTGGCAACGGGCGTCGGTTCAGAAGTTCAGCGGCCATTGGCAACCGTAGTGGTGGGCGGTATATTTACTGCGACGCTTCTGACACTTATTGTTTTACCAGTACTTTATAAAAAGTTTTCGAAGGCCAAGTTACTGTTACATGATATTAAGATATAATCTCTATATAGAGGAGTGGGTAAAATTTTTTAAAATAATATTACTTTAAATTAGCCATCGAATTGATGTAAAATAGTTATTCAACTAACGACTAATATCAACACCTTATTGGAGGTAATTAAAATGAAATATAAAAATATACTTTGCTTGGGGCTGGCCGTTTTTGCGTTTAATGTAACGCTAGTCAACAGTGCATCTGCAGGTGATAACCCGGCTAAATCAATTATACATAATGCCATTGACGTGGCTTATGATAGCCACGGTTATAATCGTCATGGATACAATCGTCATGGATACAACCGGCACGGATATAACCGCCATGGACGTAACCGTCATGGATACAATCGTCATGGCTATAACAGGCACGGATATAACCGCCATGGACGTAACCGTCATGGACACTATAATCGACGTTATCATAGAAGGGCCCACTAGACCCATCCAATAAAAACTCACGAATAATTCCCGTATTTTTAGTTTCTGAACTTACGGGAATCATTCGCCCAATCATGCTACTTCATAAATAGTAATGCGTTTTTGAAAGACTGCACCGACCCTTATCTAAATTATTTATTAAATTTATATGGATGTATATACACCTTAAACCCGGCGTACTTTATAAAAAGCGGATACAACTCGGACAGCTTGTCAAATCAATTTTTTGGGTTTCATGTTTCATAACCTGTATACACACACCTTATATTTTAATATGTCAAGGTCTCGGGATTTTGTAGTTTAACAAAATTACTAGGCTCTCGCGGTAACATTAGCCTTCTCAAAGTCGAGCAACCATTTTTTTCGGTATAACCCTCCACCATAACCGGCTAAACCACCATCCGCACTAATCACTCGATGACACGGAATGATAATACCAATTCGATTGCGGCCATTTGCGCTGCCCACAGCTCTAATCGCTTTCGCGTTACCAAGCGCGATTGCTTGCTGCTTATACGAACGTGTCTCGCCGTATGGAATTGCCACAAGCATTTTCCAAACCAATTGTTGAAATTGAGTACCGGGACTGTGTAGCGGTACGGTAAACTTCTGTCGCTGACCAGCGAAATACTCCTGGATCTCTGCTTGCGCCTGATCCAAGTAAGGACTTGTGCCCGGAAGAATTACTGCATCGAGCCTCTTGCATAGATCCTTAAACTCAGTTTCCAACATTCTGCGATCAGTAAATTCTAACAGGCATATACCTTGATGACTCGCGCAAACAAACATAGGACCAATGGGCGTGGTGAAACGTGCAATATTTAAGACAGACTTTTGTTTACCACTCGTTGGCGGCACACCAAAAATTGAACGATAACATTCATTAAAGGCACTAAGCGATTCATATCCACTGTCCATTGCCGAGTGAGTGACTGTGCTACCTGCATTAATGCTATTAAAGGCTGCATTGATTCGTAGCAATCTTTGGTAAGCGTGAAAAGTCATGCCATGATATTTTTTAAACCACCTTCTAATCTGACTGGGTTCGATATTTCTTTGCTTTAAGTTATAATCCTTGATCCGCAAATTGGGATTTTCATGCAGGTCCTTAATGACGTGTTTTACATAGTCCGGGGTTTCGTTTTGCTTTTCCATAGGCTTACAGACCTTGCATGGCCGGTATCCATTTTGCAGCGCCTCCAGCGCTGAATGATAGAAAACCACATTTTCCGGCTTCGGCTTCCGCGCGGTACATGAAGGCCGACAAAAAATCCCCGTTGTCTTGACAGCGGTGATAAATATCCCTTCAAAAGAAGAATTTTTTTTACCAATTGCATTATACTTTTCCTGAAATGTCAGATTACTCATTGGTATTATCTCATTAGTTTGCTATTCCAGAACTTAACATATGTGTGATTAACTGCTAGCGAAAAATTGACAAGTATATTTACCCATCAATAAAATCCACTAAATGTATTTGGAAGAAAGCATCTCGGATTTAATGCAGGGAATTTTGATCCACATCATCGCAATAAAAATCTAAATCACTACTATACATTAATAACTCTTTCAAACTGGAATAATATGCTATTTGAAATAAGTGGTATCACTACCAACCCGTTAACGCCGGTGGTATGGGGTATACTGGTTGGCTTGGTATTTTCATTAGTGGGTGCCGCCGGCGGCATCCTGTCATCCGTTGGGCTAATCTCGGTCTTTGGCATAAAAGACGTGAACCTGGTAAAACCAATGGCACAAGCGTTAACGCTGGTATCGCCGTTAGTATCGGTACCCGCATACTGGAAGCAATGTCGCGTGGTTTTTGCGCTGGCTTTTATACTCGGTGCAGGTGGTATTATCGGTGCTACCGTCGGTAGTTCGCTATCGTTCAGCTACCTAAATGAACTAACGCTGTTTACACCACTATTCGGCGTATTGGTTTTGTTTATCGCGTTACAGATTATCTGGAAACTGCTTTATTCCCGGCGGGCGGCAAAAAATACAACAGAACGCGCCGCTGCGCATTTTATTGATACCATCGCCCAAGGTCACCCACCCTGTGATGATGGTGTAAAAGTCAGGTTATATTCATTAACAAAATATCAATTTGAGTTTGGTGGAGAACGGTTTCAATTTAACCCGTTTTATCCATTTTTTGTGGGTATGGGTATCGCCATTATTTCTTCTGCGTTTGGGGTAGGCGGAGGGTTTTTACTCGTCCCCTTTATGTCTATCCTATTACGTTTGCCAATGGCGATCATCGCCGGAACCTCCGCGCTGGCAATACTGATCCACTCAACGATCTCCATTGCAAATTATATGCGACTGGGTGTGTCACTAGACTACATGTTATTAATGTTATTGCTTGGTGGCACCATCGTTGGCTCTTACTTGGGCCCGCTTATCAGCCGCTATTTTAAAGAGGCTTGGTTAAAGATGGTACTGGTGGCGATACTTATTCTAATTGGCTTACGCTATACCGGGATCTTGGTAATTTGAACTAATTTATTTTTCTTGGAATATAGAGGAATATCTAACTTGACTTGCGAGTAACTCACAAGTTTATACTATTAGCATCAATAAACAACTAGCGTTAAGGAGGGTAATAAGATGGAAGGTCTTTTCAGTCTATTATTTTTCGCCATATTCTTTTATGTCATGATGCGTTTCGGCTGTGGCAAACACATGACTCACGGCCATCACAGTTCAAACAAAGGCAAATCAGACGATCAAATCAATCACCTAGACCCGGTATGTGGTATGCAAGTCAAACCCGAAGAAGGTTATGGAAAAATGCACCAGGGTCATTTAGTCCGGTTTTGCTCCAAGTCCTGTCTCGAAAAATTTGAAGCAAATCCAGAACGTTATCCACTAAAGGAGGTCAAATCATGAACAAAGGTATCTCACTTGTCGCGTTAGGTCATGCCACCAGCTTGTTTCTGGCTATCACCTTTACTTTCTGTGTTGCATTTGATTATTTTTTTCCCGAACAGGCAATGTTCGGCGCCTGGCAAAAATTGTTACCGGGTTTTGATGGTATCAACTTAAAAAGTTATTTTATCGGGTTAATTCAAACCTATGGGTATGGTTGGTATATCGCGCTAATATGGGCTCCACTGTATAACTTTTTCTGCGCTCGATCATACGCAAAAATTAATAAAAATTTAACGGGAGAATAGTTAATAAATCCAGATAGGCAAATGCTAGAATCAACAGGCCATAAGGAATCGCTATGGAACATCGGTGGGGAACTAGAAAACCCGTATTACAGGATGTATGCATTCGCGATGAAACGGGTGTTACATCACACGGCAAGATCAATAACGTCAATCGCGACGGCATGTATATCCAAATTGATTTGCATGGGATCAAAAAAGGTTCCATAATTGACCTGGAAACCGCCAACGGCCGTTGCATTCGCGGCTGTGTGGTGCATGTGCAGACAAACGGTATCGGCATTATGTTTGTATCATCTAATTTTTCCCCTTGCGAGCAGCTATTGGAACAATTTCAATAGCGACGCAATCAAAATTTGCTGACATCATGCTTGGAGGTAAAAGTGGATGGTTGATAAACAATGTGATCAACTGACCACATTGCCGTTTTTTCTGCTGATGATGTCAGTATTCACTGTCTATGTTGGATACGGTATCGTCCTTCCCGTGCTGCCATTTTTCCTCGAGCGCTCGCTTGGAGACGCTGCCCGATTTTCGGTTGCCTGGCATACGGGTATGATTGCCGGTATTTATATGCTGGCATTGTTTGTATGTGCTCCATTTTGGGGACGCGTCTCGGATCGCATTGGTCGCCGGCCAGTTATTCTTATAGGCTTGGGCGGTTGTGTTTTGGCATTAGCCTCTTTTGGTCTGGCAACAAATGTGTTGTTAGCCTATCTTTCGCGCGCAATGGCCGGCGCCTTGGTCTCGGCTGTATTACCAGTAACACTGGCCTATGTCAGTGATACCAGTAGCCATGAAACGCGCGCGCGGCGTTTTGCCTGGATGACCGCCGCCAGCACGCTGGGGTTTTTAGTCGGCCCTTTGCTTGGCGGATGGCTGACTGATCTGCAAACCCCGACAACAACCGACACTACCACGACGACTTTGTTTTCAACGCCCTTTTTTGTAGCTGCTACCGCTGGCGCTGCAATCTGGCTGGCCGTCTATCACTGGCTTCCCGCGATTTCCTCATTAACCGGCGTAATAACAAGACCACCAAGATCGCGCAATATAAGTTCAATAACGTTATTACGTTTTCTGGCGTTGCTGGGAATGTTTGGACTTGGCGTTTTCGAAGTGGCGATCGCTTTGCAGGGTCAGCAAGTTCTGGGACTCAATCCCTTACAGATCGGTTTAGTGTTTATGGAGTGTAGTCTAATCATGGTGCTGGTTCAGGTATTTGTTTTTTCACCGCTGGCCAGACGGGTCGAATTCCGGTTCATCATCGTACCGGCCTTTGTGCTGATGGCGATCGGCATTGGCGCACTGCCCTCGGTGGCTGACATGAACTGGCTTATACTCGTCGTAGGATTATTTGCAGCCGGTTCAGGAATATTAATTCCAATGCTGGTATACCGGGTTTCGTTGGATGCCGGTGTCGATCAGGGCGCTGAGCTTGGCAAGCAAACCGCTGCTGCTAGTTTGGGTCAGGGACTTGGGTCAATAGCTGCCGGTTGGCTCTATGGTATTACTGCTGAGACACCCTTTTTAGCAACTGCATCATTATTGCTGTTAGGTGCACTGGCGGCTATGGCCTATGGTCGGCGTGAACCTGCGCGAGCTGAGTAAGCCATGCAAAATCGTTCTCTAACAATTCTCATCGCGCAATTACGAATACTCGTTAATGTAGAGTGAAACCAGAAAACAATTGAAAAACAGCTTGACATGTTACCTGCACCCATCTCTTATAATGGAAAATATAGAAATAAGTAAAACAGCTTCAATTTATTAAAGGAGTATTAAAATGTCATTAGATCCAGTGTGTGGTATGGAGGTTGATCAAAAAACTGCCGAACACCAGGCTTCGCATGAAGGTGAAGAATATTACTTTTGCTCAACGCATTGTCTAACTAAATTTACGACATCACCGTCGACGTACTTGTCTGCAAGCAAACCCGTGGAGTCTACTGAAAGCGACACAGATCCAGACGCATTATACACCTGCCCTATGCACCCGGAGATTCAACAACAGGGGCCTGGTCCCTGTCCAAAATGTGGTATGGCATTAGAATCCATGGCCCCCCCGGTAGCGGCAACCAAGACTGAATATACTTGCCCGATGCATCCTGAAATTGTGCAGGATAGTCCGGGGGCCTGCCCAAAATGTGGCATGGCGTTGGAGTCCCGTACCATTGAAGTCGAAGACGATACCAGCGAACTAGACTATATGACATCGCGTTTCTGGGTCAGCACTGTATTGGCAATACCGGTATTTTTAAGTGCTATGGCAGCAGAATTCTGGCCTGAGCAAATGGCTGAAATTATCAATCCAAAGACCAGACAATGGTTGGAACTGATTCTATCCGCCCCAATCGTTTGGTGGGGTGGCTGGGTCTTTTATGTTAGAGCAATACAATCTGTCATTACCCGTAACCTTAATATGTTTACCCTCATTGGTTTGGGTGTGAGTGTTGCCTGGGTCTATAGCTTTATCGGTGTTGTGTTTCCTGGTATTTTTCCAGCAGAAGTGTTTAATGACGTCGGGGTTGTACCGGTTTATTTTGAAGCCGCAGCGGTCATTACCGCATTGGTGTTGTTAGGTCAGGTACTGGAATTACGCGCGCGTAGCCAGACCAACGCCGCGATTAAATTATTGTTGGGACTCGCACCTAAAACAGCCCGAATCGTCCATAAAAACGGCGAGGAAGAAGATATACCACTGGAACATGTAAAACCTGGAAACCATTTACGTGTTCGACCTGGTGAAAAGGTGCCTGTTGATGGGGTGGTTATTGAAGGCGAGAGTAATGTTGACGAGTCGATGGTAACCGGTGAACCCATTCCAGTCGTAAAAACTGCAGGTGAAAAACTGATTGGTGCAACCGTCAATGGTACGGGTGGGCTACTGATGCGTGCTGACCGGGTGGGCAGTGATACGCTGTTGGCGCAAATCGTTAAAATGGTCGCAGAGGCCCAACGTTCCCGCGCACCGATTCAAAAATTAGTCGATACCGTCGCCGGCTATTTTGTGCCCGTCGTGGTAGTAATCGCGATCGCTACCTTTATCGTCTGGGGCTTGTGGGGCCCGGAACCGGCAATCGCTTTTGCGATCATAAATTCAGTTGCCGTGTTGATTATCGCCTGTCCTTGTGCCTTAGGACTGGCAACACCTATGTCAATTATGGTGGGCACCGGTAAAGGTGCGATGATGGGTGTACTGATAAAAAACGCTGAATCATTGGAGATACTCAGAAAAGTGGATACCCTGGTTGTCGACAAAACGGGAACACTGACCGAAGGCAAACCCAAGTTGGTGGCAGTCACCACCCTGAAAGATGTCGATGAACAACACGCGCTTAAACTGGCTGCCAGTCTGGAGCGCGCCAGCGAACACCCGCTTGCCGAAGCCATCGTCAAGGGTGCAGAAGCACGCGATATTAAGCTGGTCAAGACTAATAATTTTCAATCGGTAACAGGCAAAGGCGTCACGGGTGAAGTGGATGGCCATCAAGTTGCACTGGGTAACAAAAAATTACTCCAAAGTCTGAATATAGACCCTAAGGACCTGCCCGCACGAGCGAATGCTCAGCGAGCAGAGGGGCAGACCGTTATGTTTTTGGCTATTGATGGCCACGCCGCCGGGCTGATAGGCGTCGCTGATCCAATCAAAGATTCTACACCGGAAGCTATTCGCGATTTACACAACGAAGGAATTTCGGTGGTCATGCTGACGGGGGATAGCCTGAAAACGGCTGAAGCAGTTGCAGCAAAACTGGATATAGACGAGGTTCAGGCGGAGGTACTGCCTGATCAAAAAGCAATGGTAGTCAAGGAATTGCAGGCCAATGGAAAGATCGTGGCAATGGCAGGTGATGGCATTAACGATGCGCCCGCGTTAGCCCAGGCGCAGGTGGGTATCGCCATGGGAACCGGAACCGATGTTGCCATGGAAAGCGCTGGTGTCACCCTGGTAAAAGGCGATCTACGAGGTATTGTTCGCGCCAGACGGCTAAGTCGGGCGACCATGCGTAATATTCGTCAAAATCTGTTTTTTGCCTTTATTTATAATGCACTAGGCGTCCCGGTCGCTGCGGGGCTATTGTATCCAATCTTTGGTACTGCCGGCTTGCTATCACCAATTATTGCAGCGGCAGCAATGAGCTTTAGTTCCGTGTCGGTCATCACCAATGCGCTTCGACTGCGAAATCTAAAACTTTAATAGGATCGCTTATAAACAATTAAGGAACTCAGTAAAAGAGTTGGTGAATTGACAAAGATAAAATAGACATTAGATATTAACAGCTAACTTATTCTTTGGAGGTATCATGAATCACGACGTTGCGTATGGTATGTGGATTATTGTCGCTTTTAATATCGGCATTTTCCTGTTTTTTATTATCAGCTTTCTAATACCCAAGGGACGCGCGGAATGGCGCAGCATGGGAGTCGTGACTGCATTTTTGATTGCCCTCTTTTCGGAAATGTATGGTTTTCCGCTAACCATCTATCTGCTAAGCGGCTGGTTAGGCGATGCCTATCCTGTGTTACAACCCTATAGTCATAAATTTGGGCACCTTTGGGTCGTGGTCTTTGGTGGCTCCACCTTTGCGTGGGCAGTGGTCATGGGGCTTAGCTTGATATTTATGCTTGCCGGTTATACGTTAATGTCCAAAGGCTGGCGTCAGGTACACGGCGCGCACGGCCAGTTGGTCACTGACGGCGTTTATAGTTTTGTACGTCATCCGCAATATACCGGCCTGTTTTTGGTTATTATCGGCTTTCTGATTCAATGGCCGACCTTTATTACCGTGATCATGGCACCTATTTTACTCTACTCCTATCGTCGATTGTCGCATTCTGAAGAGCAGAAGATGTATAAGCTATTTGAGAGTGACTACGCAGCGTATGCCAAAGATAGACCCCTGTTTTTCCCACCCATGTCGCAGTGGAAAAATTTTTTAACCGTATCGATCACAGAAAATACTGAGATTAAAAACAGCTAATGCATAAAAAAGACAAAATCATTCAAATAGCCGGTGCCGGTCCCGCAGGACTGGCCGCCGCCATTACTTTGTCTAAAGCAGGCTATAAGGTACAGGTCAATGAAGCCAAAAAAGAGGTTGGCCAACGTTTTGGCGGCGATCTGCAGGGCCTGGAAAACTGGACCAGCAAGCAAGATGTTCTGCAATGGATGGCGCAGCAAGGACTCACGACCGGTTTTGAATACGCGGCTTGCTCAACGGGTTATGCGTTCGATGCATACGACAAAGCCTATCCATTAAAAAGCCGGGAGCCGCTATTTTATTTGCTGGAACGCGGCCCTGGGAAAAACACATTGGATCACGCCTTACTTGAGCAAGCCCTGTCACTAGGGGTGACCGTTACGTTTAATCGTCGACTGACAAAAATGGATGACCAGGGTATTTTAGCGATCGGTCCCAAGGCGGCTGACGCGATTGCCGTGGGATACCATTTTAGTACCGATATCGATAATGGCTTTTGGGCAATATGTGATGATAATCTCGCCCCAAAAGGGTATGCCTACCTATTGGTACTCAATGGCCGGGGTACGATAAAAACCTGTATGTTTACCGGCTTCAATAAAGAACAGTCTTATGTTGATAAAACCGTAAACGCATTTGAAAGACTACTTGGGCTGAAAATAATCGACCGCCAACCGCATGGAGGCGTTGGCAATTTTCTGCTACCGAAAACCGGCCTACAGGGAAACCGTCTGATCGTCGGCGAGCAGGCAGGCTTTCAGGATACCTTGTTTGGATTTGGTATGCGCTATGCACTCAGTTCGGGAGTACTCGCCGCAAAAAGTATTATTAACGGCGCTAACTATGAAGAATTGTGGCGTCGGGAGTTACAACCACTGCTAAAAACTTCCGTTAGCAACCGTTGGCTATATAATCTTTTAGGCAACAGGGGTTACCGCCTGGTATTAAAACTGCTTGCTAACAAATCCGATCTGCGTAAAACGCTGCGCCGCCATTATCAATTAACTTTATTTAAACGTCTTTTATACCCATGGGCACAGCACCGCTATAAAAGCAAGCGTAAAGATATAAGTTGTCACCATGACAACTGTAACTGCGTCTGGTGTCGAGGAGGCAAATTTGTATGAATTTGTTTTTGTAACGTGATGAATAATCATAAAACAAATAAGCAGGCACGTATTGGAATCGTTTTAAGCTCGGGTGGCATTAGAGGTGTTTATGCACATACCGGTTTTATTCAGGCGCTGGCGGAAATGGGCATAAAGGTTAGCGCGGTAACCGGATGTAGTGCCGGTGCCATCGTCGGTGGCATTTATGCCAGTGGTAAGAATATGCAGGCGTGGACTAAGACGCTGGCATCGCTTAACCCCCGCCGCTTTTGGCGGCCTCAATGGTTTCGCATGATCCTCCAACTATTACTACATAGAGGTAAAGGGCTAACCGGTCTATCCTCAATGGAGGCGGCCAGGGAGTTTTGTAAAGAGCAGATTGAAGTAGAACGTATTGAAGATTGCAAAATCCCGTTTAAGTCTTTGGCGATGAACATTGAAACAGAGACCAAAGAAATTTTTAGCAAAGGTGATCTCGCTTCTGCGATAGTCGCGAGTGCGGCTATTCCGATTGTGTATCAACCCGTAAAAATTGAAGATAAATATTATTTAGACGGCGCCCTAGAGGATTTTGCGCCAACGGACGCAATTTGTTGTCAACATAACCTGGATATACTAATCCTGCACTATGTCGCCAGTGATTCTAATGATTCACTAAGCTTTGCGCAAATGATAGGTAAACCCTGGACGATTTATAGAATTCTCGGAAAGCTGCTTTATAAACGATACCCATGGTATTTGACCGGAAAACCTATTTCCCTGCTACATTGCCCTTGCCAATGTGGTACTGAAATTATAGTCATTGAACCAAAACTGGATGATTTGTCCTGGCCGCTTACTGACACTGGAATAAATATATTGGAATCCGCGAAAAAACAGACAGTAAATTTACTGGCGCCGTATCGAGATAACATTAACCAAGGTGACAAGAAAGATCTTGTTATTAAAATTTCTCGTCATCAGAATTGAAATAGGCAGATATAGTTTTTGTCTATTCGAAAACCGAACTATCAGGATAAAAACTGTTTTGTTGACGCAGGTCAAGTTAAAATTGAAAATTAATTGTTACAATATATTTGTTTCAATAAACTATATTTTTTCTTATTTATTATTATCATTCACATACCTGTAAGATAAATTAAGATAAATTTAGTATCAGTAAATCTCAGTACATAGTAGTTAAAACTTATACCCGAATCAGATTCTAACAATCAGAGGAGAGTAAAAATGTACACTCACATCATTAAAGCAAGCGTCCTATTATGCTAGATGAATTTATTCATGAGCCGCGAATCGCCTACTTCTCAATGGAAATAGCGTTACACAATGACATGCCTACCTACAGTGGTGGCCTTGGCGTACTCGCAGGCGACACTTTGCGTTCGGCAGCTGACATGGAATTACCAATGGTCGCGGTGACGCTGGTAAGCCGATCCGGTTATTTTCAGCAGCAAGTGGACGATTCCGGCCACCAACTTGAAAATCCAGATGGCTGGAACCCGGCTCAATGGGCAACACCACTAACAGCAAAAATTGCATTAACTATTGAACACCGTACGGTATGGGTTGGCGGTTGGCTATATATTCTCAAGGGCCATATGAATGGTCGGCAACCGATCATTTTACTGGATACCGATTTCGCTGAAAACCAGGAAGAAGACCGCCAAATTACCAATCAACTCTACGGTGGTGACGATGCAAACAGACTTAAACAAGAAATGGTATTGGGATTAGGCGGTATCCGCCTGTTGCAGGCAAGTGGCTTTGAAATACGTCAATATCATATGAATGAAGGACATTCGGCCCTGTTGGCACTGGAACTTTTGCAACGCTATGCTTATCCGCAAGAAAATTTGCGTCCAGGAGAATCAAAATACGACCTGCCAAGAGTACGCGAGCTTTGCTGCTTTACCACACACACGCCAGTAGAAGCGGGTCATGATCGCTTTTCCTACGACCTGGTTTACCAGATTATGGGGGAGTTTATTGAAACAAATACATTAAAACAGCTTGCTGGCGAAGAGAGTCTGAATATGACACGGTTAGCGCTTAACCTCAGCGAGTTTGTCAATGGCGTCGCTAAACGCCACGCACAAATATCACGCACCATGTTTCCAGGTTACCATGTACGTGCGATCACCAATGGCGTGCATCCGTTTACCTGGTCTTGCAAAAGCTTTCGCCAACTATTTGATAATCAACTCCCAGGATGGTGCCATGAACCGGAGCTATTAATGCGAGCTGATTGCTGTTTATCAAACCAGGAAGTCTGGCAAGCACATCAACAGGCAAAGCAAGATCTAATCGAAGATATTGAAAATTTAGTCTCAGTCAGGCTAGACGCTGAACTACCCTGCTTCGGATTTGCCCGGCGCATGACAGCTTATAAACGCCCCGATCTATTATTTTCCGATCTGAATCGTTTGAAAAAAATCGCTTCGCGTTTTCCGTTTCAGGTTGTTCTAGCTGGGAAAGCACATCCCAGAGATGAAGGCGGGAAGCGATTGATTGAAAGTATCTACCAGCATATCGAAGAGTTGGCTGACACTGTTACTATCGTTTTTCTCCCTGGGTACGATATGGAGATGGCAAAAAAACTGGTGGCCGGTGTGGACGTTTGGTTAAACACACCGTTACGACCAATGGAAGCATCCGGCACCAGTGGCATGAAAGCAGCCTTTAATGGCGTGCCCAATTTAAGCGTACTTGATGGTTGGTGGATAGAAGGCTGTATCGAAGGGGTTACTGGCTGGGCAATTGGTAACAGTGACGCAACGGATAATAGCAATGATGCCGCATCGCTATACGAAAAACTTGAGAATAAGGTATTACCTCTCTATTACCATGAGCGCGATGCATGGATTGCGGTGATGAAAGGCGCAATTGCAAAAAATGCATCCGTATTTAATAGCCACCGGATGATGCGGCGTTATGCTACTGAGGCGTATATCCGTTAGTTTAGTCACGATTATAGGTTAGACGCAAGTTTAAATAGGATGGTTTTAAATGTCCGTAATGACTGTAAACGCTGGAAGTTCTTCGCTACGTCTTGATCTTTTTAATATACAAGACGGTGATTCACTGTTGGTCATCGATTCACAACATATAGTCGCCCCTGCAAAATTTTCCGACTGTGTGCAAAATTTCTTACAGAAAAATCACGATGGTGTGGACGTTATAGTGCACCGTATAGTACACGGTGGTAATAAAATTACCCGGTCGCAAGTGATCGATCAAGCGTTAGAGACCGAATTGGAAAAACTGTCAACCCTGGCCCCACTGCACAATCCAGTCGCACTGGAACTGATCCGGGTATGTCGCCGTCTATGCAACGACGACGTGGTTCAGATTGTCGTACCTGATACTGCATTTTTTTCCACGCTTCCGGATGTCGCCAAATACTATGCGTTACCACAAACGCTATGTGATCAATACGATATTCGCCGCTACGGATTTCATGGAATTGCTCATCAGGCTATGTTACGAACCTGGTTTGCAATGCGGGCAGACAATAAAGTTGGTAAACGGGTTATTTCAATCCAGCTCGGCGCAGGATGTTCGATAACCGCAAGCCGCAACCAGAAACCGGTCGATACTTCGATGGGGTTTACCCCTCTGGAAGGACTGGTGATGGCGACGCGATGCGGTGATGTAGATGCCGGTGTAATACTTTATTTACAGCAACAAATGCAATGCTCAATCGACGATTTGCAACGGATACTCAACAATGAAAGTGGCTTACTAGGCCTGTCGGAAGAAAGCGCAGACACACGTCAATTGCTACTCAGTAAAAATTCATCGGCAACACTGGCTATCGATCTCTATTGTTACCGAATCAAGAAATATGTCGGTGCCTACCTGGCAGTATTGGGTGGTGTTGACGCAATTTTATTTGGTGGTGGCGCAGGCGAGAACAGCTGGGAATTACGCGCGAAAATTCTTAATGGCCTGGAATGGATGGGGATAAAACTGAACTCCAAACTGAATCAGGCTGTTAGCGATAAAAAACGATATATCAGTACCAGTGATAGCATCGCCATCTGTGTTATACCCGTCGACGAAAGTCGGGAAATGGTTCGCGAGGCTCTATCCAATTTAGCGATTTTTTAATTCTTAACGATAAGGAGAATAACATGGAAAACCAAATGTGTACTCCCACAGTAGAAAGCAGCCCGTTATCGGCTAAAGAAGTATCGGCTATCAACGCTTATTGGCGTGCAGCAAACTATCTTTCTGTTGGCCAGATTTATCTACGTGATAATCCACTGTTACGCGAACCGCTGACACCCGAACATATCAAACCAAGATTACTGGGGCACTGGGGCACCACACCAGGACTGAATTTTATCTATGTACATATGAACCGGGTCATTAAAAAATACAACCTCAATAGCCTGTATATTGCCGGACCAGGACATGGTGGCCCAGGGGTTGTTGCCAATACGTACCTGGAAGGTACTTATAGCGAATTCTATCCTGACATCTCTGAAGATACGGAGGGAATGAAAAAATTGTTTAAACAGTTTTCATTTCCAGGCGGCATTCCAAGTCATGTTGCACCGGAAACACCAGGATCGATACACGAAGGTGGTGAATTAGGCTATTCCCTGTCTCATGCCTTTGGCGCTGTCTTTGATAATCCCGATTTAATCGCCTGCTGCGTGGTCGGAGACGGTGAAGCTGAAACCGGGCCACTGGCGACAGCATGGCACTCGAACAAATTTCTTAATCCTGTCAATGATGGTGCTGTATTGCCAATATTGCACCTAAACGGATATAAAATTGCAAATCCGACGATACTGGCACGCATCAGCCAGCAAGAACTTACCAATCTTTTTAAGGGCTATGGTTACAAGCCCTATCTTGTTGAGGGCTCAGACCCAAACCAGTTGCATCAGATCATGGCGGAAAAAATGGATTCGGCCATTATCGATATCCATAAAATCCAAAAACAGGCAAGATCCGTCGGTGTAAAGACCCGGGCAAACTGGCCAATGATCATACTGCGAACACCAAAAGGATGGACAGGACCCAAAGTGGTCGATGGAAAAAAGGCAGAAGGATTCTTCCGTTCACATCAAGTCCCGCTTGCCGGAATAGCCAATAACCCAAAGCACCTGCAACAACTGGAATCGTGGCTGAAAAGTTATCGGCCCGATGAGCTTTTCGATAAACAGGGCCATCTTATAAAAGAATTATCCGCGTTGGCTCCCAAGGGACATTATCGTATGGGTGCCAACCCGCATGCAAATGGCGGGCAGTTGCTAAAGCCGCTAACAATGCCTGACTATCGCCAATACGCCGTTTCCTTATCAGCGCCGGGTGCGGTTAATGCTGAATCTACCCGGGTTATGGGTAAATTTCTACGCGATGTAATGAAATTAAATAAAAATTCGCGTAACTTTCGCGTTATGGGACCGGATGAAACCGCATCTAACAGACTGGATGCGCTTTTTGAAGTAACCAACCGCACCTGGATGGCAAAAACACTTCCAGAAGACGAGCACCTCGCCGTCGATGGCAGGGTCATGGAAATTTTAAGCGAACACACTTGTCAGGGCTGGCTAGAAGGGTATCTGCTTACCGGGCGGCATGGTTTATTTTCCTGTTATGAAGCCTTTATTCATTTAATCGACTCTATGTTTAACCAGCACGCCAAATGGCTTAAGGTCACCAGTAAAGAAATCCCATGGCGACGGCCGATCGCATCTCTGAATTATTTGCTGACCTCACATGTCTGGCGTCAGGACCACAACGGTTTTTCACATCAGGACCCTGGTTTTATCGATCATGTTGTCAATAAAAAAGCCGATATCATTCGCGTCTATCTACCGCCTGATGCCAATTGCCTGTTGTGCGTTACCGATAAATGCTTGCGCAGTCGGAATCTGGTCAATGTTATTGTTGCCGGGAAACAGCTTCAACCTCAATGGCTACCCATGGATGCAGCGATTAAACACTGTACTTCGGGAATCGGTATCTGGGAATGGGCAAGTAATGACCGTGGAGAAGAGCCAGACGTTATCATGGCTTGTGCCGGCGATACACCCACGATTGAGACTCTCGCGGCAGTCGATTTATTACGGCAAACAATACCTGATCTAAAAATTAGGGTGATTAATGTTATGGATTTAATGACGCTGCAACCCAAGGAAGAACACCCTCATGGATTAAATGACAATGAATTTGACAACCTGTTCACTAAAAACAAACCTATCATATTTGCCTACCATGGTTACCCCTGGTTAATTCACCGCCTGACTTACAGACGCACTAACCATAAAAATATGCATGTTCGTGGCTACAAGGAAGAAGGTACCACCACAACACCGTTTGATATGGTGGTCAGGAATGAGCTAGACCGTTTTCACTTGGTAATGGATGTCATTAACAGAGTCGAAAACCTTGGCTGCAAAGCTTCACACATAACACAATTAATGCGCGATAGATTAATTGATCATCAGCACTATATCGTCGAGCATGGGGAGGATATGCCTTTGATCAGTGAGTGGAAATGGCCAAGTTAGAAACACGTGTTGGTCTTTTTCAGGAGACAAGTCATGAATAACGAAAACATAAATCTAAAAAGACGACGGTTCTTAACTGCAACCACATCGGTCGTTGGTGCCATTGGAGCCGGGGCGGGAGCCTTTATTATTTTCAATTACATGTCAATCTCGGAAAAGGACAAGGCACAAGGTGCCTCGATTGAAGTCGACATCAGTAAGTTGCCGCTCGGCAGACTACTGGTTGTCGAATGGCGAAACCAGCCAGTCTGGATTTTGAAACGGACGCCAGAAGTAATCAAAGCGATTGATGCAGTCAACGAAGATCGACTACGTGATCCAAACTCCGAAGTCACTGAACAACAGCCAGATTATGCTAAAAATAAATATCGCTCACAAATAAAAAACATCATGGTGGTTATTGGTCTATGCACACACCTGGGATGCTCCCCGCGTGAAGAACAAGC